>RPQK01000446.1 GCA_003819755.1 Acidobacteriota bacterium
ATCTCGGATACCTTGTCACGTTCTACGTGCAGGAGGCCGGATGCCGGTTCTCATCAGCTGTCTTGATCGACAACTACCAGCAAAATCGGCATGTCGCCGAGCCGGATGACTGGACGGTGTTTCTGGAGGACGAGGGCGGAGATGCGGTCTGGCAATCTCCGGTCGATAATCCCCGGCTGTTCTCGCCACTGGTGCACGCCGCTCAGCCCATTCCATTCACGATCAAGATCCCAGGCGTCACGGCGCGGACTCTCAGGCTGAGAGACCACCACGGGACGACCGTTCTGCAAATGGCGCTTGACGACCGGTTCATCAGTCAGGCCCGCTCTAACCGGACCCGTTTCCTCGAGCACGACAAGCAGAATCGCGAGGCGGTCAGACGCCTCAGCGAGAGCCGGCGCAACGTCGGCCAGAATAGTCCCCGGCCCGTTTTTCAGAGCGTTGAGGAGCTGAGGGAACCGGGTGACTGGCTGTTCGAGCAGGAACTGCCCGAATTAATCGAACAGGTAACCAGGCCGAACGAGGGTTTTGAGCATCAAGCCACTCCCCGCCTGCTGCCATTTCCAACGACGAAGGGCCCAACAGCGACACCCGAGCCGGTTACCACCCGGCTGATTAACGGTATCGTGAGGAACAAGGACGGGGCGACGCTGGCAGGGGCATCCGTTCTGCTGCGAAACCTCGCTTCCACCACCCCTATCGGCGCCGTGTGGTCCAAATCAACGAACTCTGCGGGTCAGTATTCGTTCTTTGTACCCTCAAACTTCTGGCCGACATCGTTTGTTTTGTGCGTCAGCGCCTCCGGCTATGTTCGCCAATCGGTGGCCGTGTGGGTCACGGACCATGTCATGAAGGATTTTGTCCTGGAGGCGGGAATAACCGTATCAGGGAAGATCAGCGACGACCAGGGCAAACCGGTCACCCGCGCCCGCATTCGAGCTTCCGCCGCAGGGGCTTTTGCAGACTCCGCCTTGAGCACGAGCGACGGTTCCTATAGCTTTGCCCTGGCGCCAGGGACCTACGACTTCGAAGTCCTGCCTCCCGATCAGAATACGCCCTCCGCCTATCAGCAGGGAGTTTCGATCAGCCAATCACCGCAGTTGAATTTCAGCCTTCCTGCTCAGCGCAATTCCCTGGTCGTTCGGTTGTTCTACCCCGATAACCTGAGCCTGTCAGCCACCCAGACGTTCCCGAAACGCTTTGAGGTAGAGCGGGCGGGGACGTTGGTAGCTGTGATCTACGGAGTAAGGGGACCGGCCGAGTTTCACCAGGAGAAGAACCGGTACTTCGTTCCGTACACGCTCTCTCTCGAGCCGGGCGAGTACGATCTAACCTGCTACCCCGTGGGACATGATCCTGTCCGTATACAGGGAGTCAACGTCAAGGACCAGACGACTGTTGACGCCGACCTGGGCTCGGTCATCATGCGGAGCGGAGTTCTTCGGGGGGCCGATGGCACCCCGCTCCCCAATATCGACGTCCGCTCTTACGATGATTTAACTTCGCTCGCCCTGGTGGTGAGGACGGACCCGCAAGGCCGGTTCGCAATTCCTGTGACCCCAAACGGGCTCATGCGTTTCTCGGCCGATGCCGGCAGCAGGAACATACTGGGTGTCGAACGACTTGGGCCTGTTCTCCAGAATCGAGTCGAGGACTGCGTGCTCAGCAGCTTTCCCGCCTTTCAAGACTCCGGCGGGGTCCTCACCCAGATATACGGGACGTCGGACAGAACCAATCGCCAGAACATAGTAATCCTGGGTGATGGATACACCGGAGTCAACGAAACGTTCACGGATCAGAATGGGAACGGCCAGTGGGATGGGACCATTTACTACGATCTGAACAACGACGGGCTCTGGAACACAGGCGAGCCGTACTGGAATTGCGGCGACAAGCGTTTGGCTCCGACGAACGGGACCAATCCTACCCTGCAGAATGAACCATTCAACGATCTCAACGGTGACGGCGTACTGAGTACTGCCGACCAGGAAGTTTTCGATCAGAACTGCCTGGACATCGCCCGCTCCTTTTTCGGCCAGGACTTCTGGCGGGACAAAGCAGACGCGTTCAACATCTTTCGAATCCGCATTGTTTCCAGGCAGGCCGGCCACGACATCAAGGATCGGGCGGGCAATGTGCTCATCAGTCGCGATACCCCCCTCGGTACCTTTCTGGCTGATCCGGATCGCAACTATATCCTTAACGCGGATGCCTCCCTCGTGGCCTCTTATATCAACCAGTACGTCCCCGAAATGAACATCAAAATCGTCTTGATCAACCAACCGATTACCATGGGAAGGGCGACCTCGTTCATCCTCCTGCAAGGGGGGAATGTGTTCGATCTCCAGAATCGGGTCACCGTCGCCCACGAGGCGGGACACAACCCCGGGCGCCTCGCGGATGAGTACACCGAGTATCAGTCAAACTATGTGGGAAACGATCTGATGCGGCCTAACGTCACGACTCTGGCCGACCCGGACCTCATACCATGGAGGTCTTTTCTCACCCCCGGGAAGGAGATTCCGAGTGTGCCCGGATCATCGGGTATCGGCCTGTTCGAGGGGGCCAACTACTATACCGGAGGCTGCTACAAGCCGGCCTACAATTGCACCATGGTGAGCGGGAACCGCTTTTGCCCGGTCTGCGAGCACGCCCTCGAAGTACGGCTCTTGAAGTTAACGGGCAAATTCCCGGTGGCTGTTCCCTATGGGCCGAGCGGCCCGATCTCCACGTTGAGACCGATCTTCCGCTGGCAACCGCAGACCGGAGTCTCGGGGTGGATGATCGAGATCGAGCCTCTCGACGGGAAAGAAGTTTCGCAGATCTATGAGGTCTACGCGACTTCCTTTCAACCGGTTTCAGCCCTTGCCGCTCGGACGCTGCATCGATGGCGCCTGCGGGCGGGTGCCGAGTCGTCTTGGGGCGCCTGGTCGGAATGGGTGTATTTCCGCACTCGCGAGAGACAGGAGCGTTCTCCTGGAACCACAGTCCGGTAAAGGCGGACAGCCGTCAGTGTCGAATTCTTACCCACGAACCAACACGAACGAACACGAACCAAAGCGCTTTGTTCGTGTTCGTTCGTGTTGGTTCGTGGATAGGAATTCGACACTGACTGTCGGGGTTGGCGCGCTCATGTATATTGGTTCTTATGCCCCAACACTCCTCTCTCCGATCTCAACTCAATTACGAACCCGCTGTTCTGAGATTTGGCACCAGCGGCCGGCGCGGCAGGGTCGTGGACCTCACTCAGCTCGAGGTCTACATCAACGCCCTCGCAGAGCTTGAGTATCTCCAGTCTCTGCCGGCGGATCAGGGGGGAATCTCCAGGGGCGATCTCTTCTACTATGCCTATGATCTGCGGCCCAGCTCGACCCGTTTCATACCCGAGGAGGAGGGCCGCGGAGAGCTGGCTCAGGCCATAGAACAAGCCATCCGCGATGCTGAGATGATTCCCGTTAACCTCGGTCCTATCCCCACTCCGGCGCTTACTTACTACGGTCTCATTAAAGGGAAGGGGAGCATGATGGTCACCGGTTCTCACATCCCCTTCGACCGCAACGGCTACAAGACAAACACCAGCCGGGGAGAGCTGCTCAAGAAGGATGAAGACCCGATAGGCCGGCTGGTTGAGCAGGTTCGGGCCAGGCTGTACGACCAGCCGCTGTCAGCGTCCCCGTTTAACGAGCGGGGTGTGTTCAAGGCGGGGCATCGGGAACTGGCGCCGATAAACGACGAAGGCCGACGGACTTACCTGGCCCGCTACCTGGATTTCTTTGCGGGTCAGGATTTGGCAGGCCTGAGGCTGCTTGTTTACCAGCACTCGGCTGTCGGGCGCGATATCCTGGCCGAGATCCTTCGTTCCCTTAGGGCCGAGGTTGTGTGTGCGGGGCGCAGCGATACCTTCGTGCCTATCGATACCGAGAACGTGGACCAGGAACAATTGAGGGTGATCTGCAGCCTGGTTGATCAGGTGACGCAAGGTCACAGGCCGGTGGATGCGGTCGTTTCCATGGATGGCGACAGCGACCGTCCCCTCGTCCTCGCGCCCGATCGCTCAGGCGGGCCCGGCGCCGGAGTCCGGTTCTTTGGGGGCGACCTGCTCGGAATGGTGGTCGCCGAGTTCCTCGGAGTCGACAGCGTGGTTGTTCCGATCAGCTGCAATGACGCCGTTGACCTGGGAAACCTGCGGGAGATACTCGAACCGAAGACCCGAATTGGGTCGCCTTTCGTGATCGCCGCCATGGAAAAGGCCCGGGCCAAGGGGAAGCAGCGAATCTGCGGCTGGGAGGCCAACGGGGGATTTCTCCTCGGTTCGAGTATCGCGGCGAATGGCCGGGTGCTCAGAGCCTTACCCACCCGCGATGCCCTGCTTCCGATTCTGTCCGTGCTCTTTTCGGCCAAGCGGAAGAAGGTCGGTCTGACCGGGCTGTTTGACCAGCTGCCGGCGAGGTTCAGTAAAGCCGCTTTGCTGAAGAAATTCCCTCGTTCTCGAGCCTTGGCAATCGTCTCCTGCCTCACTCCTGCAGATTCCACCGTTCAGGAGGCTGTGTTCGAGAAACAGACAGTGACGGTGCTTGACCAGGAACGCCGCGAGGTCCCGGCTGAGCCGGGTTTGGCTGCGAGCCTGTTCTCCATCCGTGAGCGGATGGCTCGTTTCTTTCCTTTGACCCTCGGCTTTGGCCAGATCGTGAGAGTCAATTACACAGACGGCGTCCGCGTCTACTTTGATAATCGGGAGATCGCTCATGTCCGCCCCTCGGGTAATGCCGACGAACTGAGGATCTACGCGGTTGCCGACAGTCAGGCGCGCGCCGACGAGATCACCCGTCTGGGCATCGCGGAGCCGGACGGCATCCTGCGGCGGATGGAGCGGGAGCTGGCTGACGGCTGACCGCTGACAGCTCCATTCAGGGCGTCGGCGTGCCTTCTGTTGCGCACAACGGTAACGTTCACAATCCCCTTACGAAGCGGGCTCATTACCTGATACACTGACGCGTTGTTTTCGTACCATTAGCGAGGGACAAAGATGCAGGGTAACAATCGGCGGGATTTCATTAAGCGCGTGGCAGTTGGAGGAACTGGAGCCTATTTGGCCTCCTCACGTTCGGCATTCTCCTCGGGAGCTCCCACCGGAGCGAACGACGCAGTCAGGATGGCAATCGTCGGTCTTCATTCCAAGGGCAAGCACCACATCGAGATGTTCAAGAAGGTTCCGGGCGTTCGAATTGTCGCTCTGTGCGACGCCGATGAGAACATCCTCGACCGTGAGGTCAAAGGGCTGGCTTCCGAGAACATCAAGGTGGAGCGTTATTTCGACATCCGCAAACTCCTCGAGAACAAGGATATCGATGCGATCAGCATCGCGACGCCTAATCACTGGCATTCCCTGATGACAATCTGGGCTTGCCAGGCGGGCAAAGACGTTTATGTCGAGAAGCCGATTTCTCACAACGTATTTGAGGGCCGAAAAGCCGTAGAAGCTGCCAGTAAGTACGGACGTATTGTCCAGGCAGGTACGCAGTCGCGCTCCGACACGGCTCTCCACCAGGTCGCCGATTACCTTCGCAGTGGGGAATTGGGGAAGATCCTCCGAGCGAGGGGCTTCTGCTACAAGCGTCGGGCCAGCATCGGTAAGGTCGCCGGCCCACAGCCCATTCCATCCGGGATTCACTATGACCTTTGGGCCGGCCCTGCGCCGCTGCAGCCGCTTATGCGTAAAGAGCTTCATTACGATTGGCACTGGGTCTGGGCGACCGGGAATGGTGACATCGGCAACCAGGGCATCCACGAAATGGATATGTGCCGATGGATGCTGGGCGAACAGCAACTCCCGCCGCGTGTCTTCAGCATCGGTGGAAGGTTTGGTTACGACGATGACGGGGAGACAGCCAACACCCAGATTTCCGTTCTCGACTACCCAGCTGCCCCGCTGATCTTCGAGGTCCGTGGGCTCCCGGAAAAGGCGGGAGTCGAGAACATGGGCCACTATCGTGGAGTGCGGATCGGTTTTGTCGTTGATTGCGAGAACGGTTCATTCGCCGGCGGCGCGGGCGGAGGCTGGGTCTACGACCGCGACAACAAGAGAGTGAAGCAGTTTTCGAGCAGCGGCGGCGACGACCATGTTCCCAATTTCATCCAAGCGGTACGAAGCCGTAAGACGAGTGATTTGAATGCCCCGATCCTGGGAGGCCACGTCTCCTCCGCCCTTTGCCACCTGGGCAACATCTCGCACCGGCTCGGCACGCACTTCAGCCAGGCCGAGATTCGGGAAAAAATGAAAGACAGGACCGACATCACGGAAGCTCTGGCCCGCTTTGAGGAACACCTGACCGCCAACGGAGTTGACATGGCGCAAGCCAAACCCGTTCTGGGGGCCGGCTTGGACTTCGTTCCCGCTGAAGAGCGGTTTGCGACCAGCTGCGAATACGACCTTGGCACTTGGGCCAACCAGCTCCTGACCCGGAACTACCGGGCCCCCTACATCGTGCCTGAGAAGGTCTAGGAAAGCTGACAAACTGACAGACTGACAGACTGACAGACTGACAGACTGACAGACTGACAAAACCGACAGGTGA
>RPQK01000447.1 GCA_003819755.1 Acidobacteriota bacterium
CGAAGGGGGGCACCATTTGGCCGCGTCCGAAGAATCCAAGGTCTCCACCCTGCGCCTTCGTTTGCGTGTCTTCGGAAAGCTCCCGGGCAACTTTTGCGAAATCTTCGCCGGCGCGCACCCGCCCCAAGGCCGCCTCGGCCTTCTTACGGGCTTCCGTATCGTCGGTGCCTTCCATGGCGTTGAACAGGATGTGCCGCGCATGAACCTGCTCGTCGGGCGCAACCGAATCCATGCGGGCGCGTACCTGCTCGTCGCTGACTTTCACCTTCGTCGGGTCGGCCTGAACGAACACGTAGCTTACCTGACGCTGCTCGCCAGTACGGTAGTTCTCTTTGTTCTTCTCGAAATACTGGCGCAGGTCCGCCTCGGGTATCGGCTCGGCGCTTGCCGCGGACTTGTCAATGGCGACGTACCGAACCTTGGCCTCCTGATTGCGGCTCACGTATTCTTTCTTGACCTCGTCGGCCGAGGTGAAGATTCCGTCGGTCAGGACCTGCATGACTTTCTGCCGGATCAGGTCTCTCCGGACTCCGCTTTCAAACTCGCCGACCGACATCTCGTTGGCCTTGAGAAGCTGCTGATAGCGCTCGAACCCGATGAACTTTCCATCCTGCTGGAAAACGTTGAGCGTCGTGATCTGGTGCCGAATTTCCTCGGGAGTGGCGCCAATACCCATCTTTGCGGCCTGGCTCTCGATGGCGTATTCGCTGATCAGCTGGTTGAGGGCCTGCTGCTTCAGGCCGAGCTGCTTGATGATCTCAGGATCCTGGCGGTCCAGTTTGTAAACCTGCCGGTACATCTCGTAGAGCCGCTTGTACTGCTTGTCGTATTCCTGAATGCTGATCGATTTGCCATCCACCTGGGCCACTTCCACGCCTGACAACCCGGTCGCCATGTCCCCCGGGGTATCGACGAACAAGAGAATCATACCGGCACCCAGTGCCAGGATGACGATCCAGAGGATCCATTTCAGTCCTTTTTGTTTCTTTCTAAACAACGCTAGCATCTAAAGTCATCCTCCAGCCGAAGACTTGAAAGAAATGGATTATAGCACGAGTATCCCGTGCGCTATTTCCACGGAATTTTACGTTTTTTGAAACGGGAATCACTAAACTTGTTTTGGAAAAGACTATAATAACGCGGCTTAGGCCGGGGGAGAGGCCCGGCGGGCGCAAGGTCCCGGACGAGCTTTCGCCGGTGATGTCTGCGGGTTACTGAGCAATGAGGTCCGAGCCGACACACACCCTTCTGGATGCCATCATCCGGCAGGACAAGCTGAGACTATCAGAAATTCACGAAGGGCTGTGCAAACACCCGGACGTCGACGTGTGGGCGTTTCACCGCTGGGAGAAGATGACGCAGCAGTTTAAGCTTATCTATCCTCGACTTACAACTGTCGTCCCCTTCCCCTCGGACTTCCACGCAGTGCTTGAAAACAAGAAATCCTTTGTAGATAATAACCTCTCTCGTTCTTACGGCGAGTGGGCGGAGACCAGGCAGTACCCGGTTACTCTAATTCTCCCATTGTTCTACAACTCCGAACTAATGGGGCTCATGCAGGGTTTTTCATCGCAGAGCCTGGAAACCTGTAAAAAAGCTGTCAAGCTGCTCAATCCGAAGCTTCGAGTGCTGGCCCAGGGCTGGCACTTGATGGGTCTTCTCGAGGAGAAGGAGCGAATTGCCTTTACGGACAGTCTCACGGGACTGTTCAACAGCAAGTTCCTCCTCCACTTCCTGAAGGCCGAGTTGGCCCGATGCGCGCGCTACAAGAAGTCGGTCGCGGTCTTGTTCATCGATATCGACTTCTTCAAGCGGGTAAACGACGTGTATGGCCACCTGGTCGGGAGCTCCGTTCTGAACGAACTGGGAAAACTGATCCGCTCACACGTGCGGGAGGCCGATACGGTCGCCCGTTACGGGGGAGACGAGTACGTCGTGGTACTGACGGAAATAGCACAGGAGGAAGCTTTCGGGATTGCGGAGCGTTTACGCAAGACAGTTGGCGCCTTCCGTTTCTGCCAGCGCAACGGCCTCTCGGTACAACTCACAATCAGCGCCGGAGTGGCCGCTTTTCCTGATAATGGGAGAACGGCCGACGAGCTCATACATCGGGCGGATACGGCCATGTATGAGGCGAAGCGTAGTAACAGAAACTGCGTCAAAGTCGCAGTCTAGGCAACCCTATGAAACTGCGTTCTATATTCGGATTCTTCTCCAACGACCTGGCCATTGATCTGGGAACTGCAAATACCTTGGTCTACGCCCGAAATCGAGGAATCATCGTTAACGAGCCCTCGATCGTCGCCATTAACAAGGTGACTAATAAAGTCGAAGCCGTCGGCCATGAGGCCAAAGAGATGCTCGGCCGCACCCCGGCCAACATCGTCGCCATCAAGCCCATGAAGGACGGCGTAATCGCGGACTTCGACGTTACCGAAGAAATGCTCAAGTACTTCATCCGCAAAGCTCACAACAGGAATCATCTCCTCAGTCCGCGGATAGTCATTAGTATCCCGTCGGAAGTCACACAGGTCGAGAAACGGGCAGTCCGGGAGTCGGCCCTCCGAGCCCGCGCGAGCGAAGTTTACCTGGTGGAACAGGCCATGGTGGCGGCGATCGGGGCCGGGCTTCCCATCACCGAGCCGAGCGGAAACATGATCGTTGACATCGGCGGCGGAACCACCGACATCGCGGTGATCAGCCTTTCAGGCATCGTTTACAGCCGATCCGTGCGAGTGGCCGGAAACGAAATGGACGAGGCGATCATCCAGTACATCAAACGCAAGCACAATCTTCTGATCGGAGAGCGAACTGCCGAACAGGTCAAGATCAAGATCGGGTCGGCCGCCCCGCTGGATGACCGGCTGCTGATGGAAGTCAAAGGACGAAACCTGATCGAGGGAATACCGAAGACTGTGACGATCACCGACGAAGAGGTCAGGGAAGCGCTGGCCGACTCTATTTCTACGATCGTCAACGCGGTTCGAGTCGCGCTCGAACGGACTCCGCCCGAATTGTCCGCCGATATCGCTGAAAAGGGTATCGTGCTGACAGGCGGCGGCGCGCTCCTCAAGAACCTCGACATCAGAATCAAGGAAGAGACCGGGCTTCCGGTGTTTCTAGCCCAGGATCCGTTGACGTCGGTTGTGTTGGGAACAGGCAAGATGCTGGCCGATATGAGTCTGCTCGAACGAGTCTGTCTGCAATGACGACCGAGATCGTGCGAAGACCGGTGGTGCCGCTGGTGCTACTGGTCTTTCTCAATCTGGTTTTACTCTCGCTCCAAGTCAGAGACGAACAGGGACAAACACGGCTGAGGGGATGGCTGCTCTGGGTAAGGGCACCCGTCTCGCAGGCACTTCAGTCCACGACCGGGCTGGTCCGGTCAGCCGGCCGCCGCTATATTCTTCTTTACGGCGCCGCCAATGAGAATCAACAGCTTCGGACCGAAAACGAACGACTCAGAATCGAAGTTGCCAGGTTGCGGGGACTGCAGGGACTTTTCACCCGCCTTCCTGACTACGACTCGCTGCGGTCTCATTACGATTTCAAAACGCGGCTTGCGGCGGTTATCTGGAAAAGCCCCCCTTTCTATTCCCAACGGATGGTGATCAGTGCCGGGTCCCGGCACGGCGTTCACTCCGACAGCGCCGTAATCTCCGCAAGGGGAGTGGTAGGTCGGGTGCTGACCATGAACGCTTTCACGGCAGACGTTGAACTGTTGACCAACCCGGGTGCTGCAGCCGGCGGTATGCTGGCCAACTCGGGCGTGCAGGGGGTTCTCCAGGGGGATGGCTCGCAAAAGCTTCGGTGGAGTTTCATACCGAGTTACGAGAACGTCCAGATTGGAGACGTGGTCTACACTTCCGGATCCGACAGGATCTACCCGAAGGGAATCCCAATCGGACGCGTGATACTGTCGCAGCGCGGCAGAAAAGTGTATCGGGATGTCGAGGTCGAGCCGTTTGTGGATCACCTGCGGCTGGAGGAGGTCGTGGTGGTCACCGGCCGGTGACTGGCAGGCGGGGGGACAGTGATCTCACATAACACGGGGTACGGGAAGCCACTGGCAAAAACTGACCGCGACGGCGGCGCGCAGCAATTCGACTGAACTCGGGCACAATACATGATGGACCGCACCCCGGCCAAAATTCGCGGTGTTAACGCAGTCGTCCGACGATGGGAAATCGTCATCCTGATGGTCGGATGCTTCGTTCTTCAACTGCTGTTTGCTTTTTACTTCCCGCTCGCTCTCTTTCTCGACCTGTCATTGATCGTTGTCCTGTATATTGGCTGGTATTCGGGTCCCACGCGGGGAATGATGGCCGGGCTGGCTTTTGGTCTGGCGCAGGATCTGGCGTATGGCCAGCTCCTGGGGCTGAACGGGCTGAGCAAGACGGTGATCGGGTACCTCGCGTCCTTTGTCAGCAAAATGTTCCGCTTCGACCTGCTGATCGGTCGATTCGCCGTCATGGCCGCCTGCGCCGTTCTCGATGGTGCGATTCACTACCTCACGCTGCTGGTGCTCGAGCAACCGATCACCTCCAGGTATTGGACGGGAGTACTGATCGAGGCAGGGGTAACAGCGGTGATTGGAGCTGTCGGATCCCGTTTCTATGACCGATATAAGTTCCCACGTAAAGATTTTCGTAAAGTAGGTGTGGCGTAGGTCACAAGCCGGTGGCACAATTGGCGTACTCTAGGCGGTGTTAAAGGGCGAATGCCTATTTTCCAGGATAACCGACAACTTTTCGCGCGACTGAAGGTGATCAGGGGCCTTTTTATACTGGTCTTCCTCGTTCTGTTGGTAAAAGTCTGGTATCTGTCGGTCGTGAAGGCGGATTATTACCGGGATCTCGCCGATCAGAATCACGTCAGGATTGTACCGCTGGTCGCCCCACGGGGCTTGATCCTCGATGCCGAGGGCCGAGTTCTCGTCGATAACATCCAGAGCTCGAACCTGATCCTGTTCCTGGACAAGACCGAACACCTGCAGTCGACATTCCAGTTTCTGAAGGGGCTGAGCCTGACGCCCGAAGAACTAGAGGCCCGACTGAAGACGGCCCGAAACTACTCGAAGTTCCAGACGCTTGTAATCAAGGAGAATCTCTCGATCGAGGAAGTCAGCTATATCCTCTCCCACCAGTTCGAGCACCCCGAGCTTGCCATCGTCGAGGAGCCGCGACGCCTTTACCGTTACGGGGCGCTTGCGGCCCATGCGATCGGGTACGTCGGAGAGATAGCTGAGCGCCAGCTCAAGCAGTCCGAGTTTCTCGGGCATAAGCCCGGCGACATCATTGGCAAGTACGGGGTGGAACGGACTTATAACCCGATTCTTTCCGGGGTCGATGGTCAGCAACGCCACCTCGTGAACAGTGTTGGCAAAGTCATCGAAGAACTCGACGCCATTGAGCCGAAAGCCGGAAATCCCCTAACGACGACCATGGACCTCGACCTTCAGAAGATCGCCGAGGCGGAGCTCGGGGACGATCCGGGAGCGGTGGTTGCCTTTGACCCGAACGACGGGAAAATCCTTGTGATGGCCAGCCGGCCTGCATTCGATCCCAACCTGTTTGCCCGCCGGATCAGTCAGCAGGAGTGGACCAGCCTGATCGAGAACCCGGATAACCCCCTTCAGAACCGGACAATCCAGAGCCAGTTCTCGCCGGGCTCATGCTTCAAGGTTGTCATGGCCCTGGCCGGCTTGGAGCGTGGCGTGATCGACGAGACTACCTCCGTGCACTGCTCGGGCGGAGTCAACCTTTACGGTCACTACTTCCACTGCTGGAAACCGGGAGGACACGGAACGGTCGCCCTGAGCGACGCCATCCGGCAGTCCTGTAACGTCTATTTCTACATGCTGGGGCAGAAACTGGGAATCAACGAGATCGAGACATTCAGCAGAATGGTCGGACTCGGGCAGTTGAGCGGTATCGATCTGAATGGTGAGGCCCTTGGTCTAGTTCCCTCTGAGAACTGGAAAAAGAGGATGACCGGGGAGAAGTGGTACGCCGGCGAGACGATTTCGGTCGCGATCGGCCAGGGCCCGATGAACGTCACTCCGATCCAGCTCGCCCGCGCCATCGGCATCATCGCAACCGGGCGTGTACCTGCTCTGCATTTATCAGCAACCGACAAGGAGCCGGCTCTCCAGCACCCGCAAGTGACGGCCCCGAGTTTCAAAGTCGAAAACCTGCGCGCGGTCCGACAGGGCATGTGGCGAGTCGTCAACGAGTGGGGGACCGGCCATGGGGCCCAGGTGCAGGGCTTTGAGGTTTGTGGAAAAACCGGAACCGCCCAGACGATCGGCAACGCCACCCGTGCGACTCTTTCAAAGGAGGAGGCGGCGAAGTTCGAGCCGAATGCCTGGTTTGTGGGTTTCGCCCCGCGGGACAATCCCGAGATCGTCATCGCAGTCATCGTTCAACGAGGTAAGTCGGGAGGCGGAGTGGCCGCCCCGATCGCAGGAAAGATTTTCCAGACGTACTTTGCCAAGCGACACCGGTTCCAGCCCCAGCAGAACATTCAACTCGCTTCTGCCTTCCCACGTCCCGGCAAGTCGAACGGGAAC
>RPQK01000448.1 GCA_003819755.1 Acidobacteriota bacterium
CCCGCGGGTCGTTCGCGAGGAAGTACATCAATCCCTTCTGGTACTGCTCGTGCTCTCGGATGATCTCGAGCCGGCGATCGTACGAGGCCTCGGGATAGTCGTAGTTCATTCCTATGTTGTCCGTGCTGAAGGGGCCGTGATTATTGGTGTCCGTCTTCCCGTTCGGGATCGCATCAAACTTGTTGAACTGTTCGCGCCACCCTGTCTGGAACACGCGGAGCAGAAGCTCATACTGGCCCGGGTCGTAGCCGTCCGGCTTGGGGAAGGGGACTCGATTTTCGGGGACCCGGGTCAAACACAGCCGGAAACAGTACGCCTGGATTCGATTGTCTCCTTCCCCCTTGACTCCGGCCGGTTCGGCGCTGATTCGCGGCAGCATTCCGCTTGCCGGTTCGCCGGGTCTCACGTAGGGGTCGACCGGCTTGGCAAAGAAATGGGCGTGATGCAGCACGCCCACCTGGTTGCCGTTCCATTTTTCTCCGTAGACGGCGCCGGCTTCGCGTCCGACATGGTAGCGGACCCTGGCCGCGGCCATCAGATCCCCTTCGTAGGTGGCGTCGATGAACGCTCGGCCGCGATAGTTCTTCCCATCTTCGGTCGTGATCGAAGTGACGACGTTGTCCCTCTTGACCACGCCGTCAGGGCGCTTGAGTCTCGCGCCTCGCACAACGGGGACCGCGACCTCCGCAACCCAGTTCTCCAAAATCCGCTCGGCCACGTGTGGTTCAAACGTCCACATTGTGCGGTTCGTGCCGTCCATGGCGGCCGTGCCCTGGCCGCGGTTGCCATAGTCCGCCCGTTTCTGCCACTTCCAAGCCGCCTCGTCCTGGTAGTACTTCCAGACGCGCTGGTAGAACTCGCGCGAGAGGCCGCCGATGCTGCCGGTGTTTCCGGAATCGGTGAAACCAAGTCCGCCGGTCGTCATCCCGCCCAGATGTTTGTCGGGACTCACGATCACAACGGTGCGCCCCATCCGTTTCGCCTGGATTGCGGCTGTCACGGCGGCGCTTGTGCCGCCGTAGATCACGAGATCGTAGGCGGCGTCGGGTTGCTGCGCGGCGGAGGAGCTTGCCGGTCCGGTTGCCGCGAAGCTGAGTAGCAGCAAGAGGGCGGCGGAAAGGGTTGTACGCAGTCGGAGTGCCTTCTTCATAGGCGGATATATTACCCCGAGAAGGAGGTCCTTGTGATCCCTGCGGATCCGCACGTACCTTCCGACTGCTCGATCGAGAGGCTCACCATGGTTTATTTCACCTCAAAGCTGGTCCGGTTCCCGGCTGTACTCTCTCCCTGCTTGGCGATGACCTCCACCTCGTAGGTTCCCGGCTCGAAGGAAGAAATCGGGACGGTTGCAAGGTAGCGCGACTCGCCCCGTTCGTCCGGCGCCGGCAGTTCCTGGTTCTCCAGGTGCCCGAACGGCTGCCCGCTCTTCGAAAGAACAACGTCAGCGATAACTTTCTCTTTTGGATCTCCCCGGACCAGGAAGTAGAAAGCGAGGTTCTTCCAATCGGGCATTCTAAGAGGCTGCTTGAGGTTGGGGATCACCATCCGGTCTCCAAGCGTCAAAGGGTTTCGGCGAAGTTCCACGTCGGGGACGCTCTCGTTCAACCTTTTGACGACCACCACAGAACTGACGTGAAGCTTCGAACCGGACCGATCCGGGACGAGGAGCACAGCTCGCTTGATCGCCGTCTTCTGGCTCTTCGAGTCTCGGATCACGGCCTCGACCGCGTACTTGCCCGGGGCAAGGTTCGCGGTCCGGTAAAAGACGAAATTGCGGGTCTGCGTTTCTGCTTGCCTTACGGCCGGACCGGAAATGGGGAATTCCTGGCTGAACTTTTCGATGATGCGACCGGCAGAGTTCTTAACGGCGAGCATCAGGTCGATCTTCGAGGAAAACTCGTTATTCTGTCTCTCGAAGGCGAAATTAGCCATGGAGGCTTCGAGGTAGAGCAAGACATCGGACCGTGCGCCGGCAGTCGGAAAGACGAGCGAGGCGGTACGGAACGACAACGCGGAAACGGGGTCCGGGGCTCTCAGTGCCTCGTAGAGCGGAATTTCGTAGGGACTTTCCGCCAGTTCATTACCCGGCAGGGCGTAGTAACCCTCTCGACTCCGGACTATCAGGTCAGGGCGTTTCAGCCGAATCTCCACTTTGCGAAAATCGCCGTTGTAGACCTGATTGCTGGGAGTGTAGGTCAGCTCATAGTGAGAATGCAGATCCTCGGAAACCTTCTGGAGGCCGGGCAGCAAGTCGTTTGCATTGGTCACCAGCAAACCGCCTGTCCCTTCCGCCAGCTGCGCCAGGCTGTTCTGATCCGACATTGTGAGGACGTTGTTCACGTTTTCCGCCAGGCATACTTCCTCGCGGGTAACACCTTCCCCACCCCGTTTCTGAATCTGCCGCTTGCTGATTTCGGACAATCGCTCCAACTCCCCGGACATGTTCCCGAGTTGGACCTGCTCCTCGAAGCCTTTTGTGTCCATGCAGTAGAAGCTGACGTTCTGGCGGTTCGCTATGCTGACGAGATCCTGGAGGCGGTGCAAGACTTGCAGCGGCAGTGCGATCCGCTCGGCGAAGAACACGACCGCTTTCCGACCCGGAAGCTCCCGCAAGCCGCGAACGATGGTTTTCAAGCCGTCCACAGTCGTGTGGCCCTGGATCGTCTCCTCCCCAATGGAAGCATGCCGCAACATGTCGACTACCGCCGCTTCAGCCTTTGCTTCGGCGAACGCGCCTGACCTGCCGACCGACGGGCCGCCTGTTTCGCGTCCGGCCGCAGCCGCCCCGGCCTCTGCCCCAAGCATGGGCACCCCAGCCTTCTCCATCGCCTCCTGGACTTCACTCGATACCCGGGCAAATTGCTGGGAAGTCCCTGCTGTCGCCAGCTCTATGGCGGCCTGCAGGCGCTTCGGGTCTTTGGTGTAGGGACAGAGGACCCTCAGCGTTCGATCGATTACCATCACGCTGACGACGTCGTTCGGCCTGAGCTCCTGGACGTACCTCATGCCGGACTCACGTGCCATCTTTCGCCCGTAGAGCGATATGCGATCAAAAACGAGGGTGATCAGGTTCAGTGACGGATGACGGGTTTCGAGAACGGGCGGCGCGGAGGGGGAAGATCGGGTTGGTTTTGGGGACGTCTGCGGTTCAGCCTGGTCCTCGACGTGGCGCAACGACTTGGTCTTCTGCCGCACGCCGTCTTCGTAGACCTCCAGCTCATCGGTCGTCAGATCCTTGACGATGCGGCCTTTCTTGTCGGTAACCACCACGTCAAGCACGACTGCATTCACCGTCACTTCAGAAACTTGCCTGGCCGATTTGCGCACTTCTCGTTCTTGCTGCTTCTTCCGCGGTGTCTGGGAAAGAGTCGTAGCGCACAGCAGAATACTCGCTGCGGGCACCATGATCACGAGACGATTGAAGCGCCATGAAGAAGCGAGAAGAGCCATAGTCCTGAAGAATATAGAAAAAGCCACTGCGGTTTCTAGCGATTTGAGGCCCGGAGGCTTGGCTCACGTCAGCGAGAACGGAAGGCATGACCTGTCCCGGACCACAGCTTTTGAAAACGCACCGGCCAGGATCCTGAAGATACCGCACGCCCCGCGGGCTAATCGACATCTCCAGATAGCATCATAGAAGTATCGGACGTGAAGTCAAAAACCGCCCTCCTGTACATTGTGACCTGTAACAGGTGTTTTCGTCCTCGGGCTTACCTATCGGGTGGGGCAGTAGGTTCTCGGCCGGCTAACCCGTAGTCCTTGAGCCGGTACTGGAGAGTGCGCAGACTGATCTGAAGCTGCTCGGCGGTCTTGCGGCGGTCGCCCTGGTTGGCGATCAGTGCCTGCAAAATGGCGCTCTTCTCGATTTCGGCCATCGTCTTGGCTTCCGGGCCGACGACGACACGGGGAATCTGAAGCGGAAGCTCATCGAGGGTAATTTGATCAGAATGCGAGATGATCACCGCGCGTTCAATTGCGTTTTGAAGTTCCCTGACGTTTCCCGGCCAGTCATAACTACACAGTGCGTTTCTGGCTTCGACAGTGAGAACGCGGCCGGCTGATCCCATCCGCGTGGCCAGTTTTTTCAGGAAATACTCGGCCAGAGGGACGATATCCTCCCGCCGCTCCCGCAGAGGCGGAATATGGATCGGGAAAACGCTGATCCGGTAGTACAGATCTTCCCGGAACTGCCCGTTCTTGATAGCGAGGGCCAGTTCTCGGTTGTTGCCCGCGAAGACCCGCACGTCAACCGTGATGGTGCGGGTACCGCCGACCCGCTCGAACTCCCTCTCCTGCAGCACTCGCAACAGCTTAGTCTGAAGGTCGAGGTTTAACTCTCCGATCTCGTCAAGAAACAGCGTGCCGCCGTGCGCGAGCTCGAAGCGGCCCTGACGAGTCTGGGTTGCGCCGGTGAAGGCACCTTTCTCATGTCCGAACAATTCAGATTCAAGCAGAGTTTCGCTCAACGCCGCGCAGTTCACTGCGACGAATGGCTGATCTGAGCGCGCACTCGCGCGATGTACCAGCCGGGCAAGCACCTCTTTCCCGGTGCCCGACTCGCCGGTCAGAAGGACCGTAGTCGTAAGAGGGGCCACGCGCTGGACAAGCTCCAGGGACTTTTTCATCACCGGGCTGGTCGCGATGATGTCGTCTGCGGAGAAATTCCGATCCAGCTCGGCCCGCTGCAACAATCGCTCGTTTTTCAAGATCTTCTGTTCAAGCGCGCGGGACACGACGATGCGCAACTCGTCGGGACTCTTCAGGGGTTTGGTGAGATAGTCAATGGCGCCGAGTTTGATCGCCTCCACCGCTGTTTGTATCGAGCCGAAGGCGGTCAGCACGATGATCGGCGTTTCCGGGGTCTTCTCCCTCGCCCATCGAATAAGCTCCGAGCCGGTCAGGATCGGCATCCGTTCATCCGTAATCACCAAATCGAAACTGCGCTTGGAGAGTAGCTGCCGTGCCTCCTCTCCATTCGCGACAGTCACGACGGTGAAGTCCTTCTCGAGGATTGCCCGGATCAACTGGCGCTGGCCCGCTTCGTCCTCCGCTACGAGGATCGTATATTTCACCTTCTCCATCGCTACTAACCTTGACTGGCGGCGGCCTCGGGTGTCTGGGTCCCCAGAGATCCGGCCGCTGAGAGAAAAATTCGGCAGGTTGTTCCTTTTGGTAGCCGGTTCTCGAAGGTGATTCGACCACCGAACTGATCGAGGATTTGCCGGGAGACAGCGAGCCCCAGCCCCGTGCCTCGAGTCTTCGTAGTTACAAACGGCTGGAAAAATTGCTCGGGGTCCCGGTCCTCGAAACCCGGACCCTCGTCCGACACCTCCACCGCAACATCGGGCCGCGCGTTGTCTATTGTAACCGCTATTGACCCGCCCGGCGGAGACGCGTCGAGAGCGTTAATCATCACATTGTAGAGAACTTGGCGAAGCCCGTCCGGGTCCGCAAGGACCGGAACAACAGCGGCATCGATCTCGGGCAGAACGATTCGCACCTGCTTTTCCAGCGCTTGCGGTCGCAGCCCGTCGGCCGTCGCGCTGACAATCGGTTTCAGATCGAGTCCAATTTGCTTCATTGCGCGCGGCCGCGCGAAGGATAGGAGGTCGGTGACAAGTCGTTCCAGCCGCTCGGCTTCGGAGACGACCGTGCTTATGAGTTCCTGAGTCGCATGGTCCTGTGGCAAGCGTTCCTGAGTCACCTGGCTCAGCCCTTTGATCGCTCCCAACGGGTTCCTGATTTCATGTGCAAGCGTGGCCGACATCGTCCCGATGGCGGCCAGATGTCGTTGCGACTCCTCTTGAGCCCGCAAACGCAGGAAGCTCCGCAGGGTGCGGAGCAGCGAGTACGCGAGTCCGGAGAGTGCGAGAACGGCCAGAATGGCTATAGCCAGATCCAGATAGGCCTGACGTGTGATGAAATCGGCGCTCGATGGGTCGATCCCGATCTGCAAGATTAGCTTCGACGCTTGGGGTTCGTGTTGGGGGTTGCGGCCCTGAGGGCCGAACCTTCCTCCCGGAAATCCCCGGCCCGGGGCACGAATAGGTGCCTTGTATTGGAATAACCCACCGGTCGGAGTGCCGG
Source organism: Acidobacteriota bacterium (assembly GCA_003819755.1). GTDB lineage: Bacteria > Acidobacteriota > UBA6911 > RPQK01 > RPQK01 > RPQK01. The sequence goes on from RPQK01000448.1 coordinate 6,088, forward strand.
CCGTCGCAAGTTGCCGCCCGGCGTCATCGACCACCATTGCGTGCTTCAGCCAGGAAAAAGGACCGGATTCCACGGTGGTTCCCAGCACTTGGCGCCACATGTCGGGATTGAGCCGGTCAGGACCTCGCAAGCGATCGATCAGAAAGGTCTCAACCTGGTGAGCCCGGTCCTGCAAATAGAGCGACCGGAGCTCGACCATTGCGGTGTAGCCGTAAATGGCAGAGACGACGAGCGCGATGGAAATGGCGAGCACTCCGCCGAGAAAAAGTCGAACCGGGAGGCCGCCGTAAGGTGCAGTACGCGAGACCATTGTGCTGGATATTGTATACGCTCATTAAGACGGAATCCCGGGCATCGCTCGAAAGATGCCCGGGAACATTTACTTCACTCGAGAAAGATACGGCGTTGGTTAACGTCGAACTCCTCGCCGGCCGCGGTTGCCGCCGCCGGAGCCGTCCCGTTTCGGGCCGGTCCCATCGCAGC
>RPQK01000449.1 GCA_003819755.1 Acidobacteriota bacterium
AAGAGCTTCGGGCTTCGGTTCTCACCGGGCGGCCCTATTACCGAGTCGAGAAGAACCAGGAACCCGAAGTCTTGATCCCCGGAGCGACGCGAACGGATAGAGGAATCGTGGGCGTGCCGCTCGGTGACGGGCCGAACGTCACGGGAGTGCTCTTCCTTCGGTTTGTCACTCCCGAAAGCGTCGCCTTCCACCGGCTCCAGATTGAGGAGGCCGTGAGGAAGCACGAGGCGGTCAAAGGCGGGGTGGGGAACTTCCAGATCAATTACCTAGCAATACTTGCGTTCACCACTCTTTCCATTGTTTTCGGCTTCGTCTGGTTGGGCAGCTACATAGCCCGGAAGCTGACCGGTCCGCTTGAAGCTCTGGCCGAGGGATCTCGAGAGCTGGCGGCCGGTAACCTGGACTATCGTGTGGGTGTCAAAGCAGTCGACGAATTGGGGATCCTGGTCGGCTCGTTTAACCGGATGGCCGAGCAAATCAAGGAAAGCCGAGTCCAGCTCGAGAAGGCGAACGATGAGCTTGTGGAGACGAATGCCCGACTGGAGGAGCGCCGGGCCTATATTGAAACCATTCTGCAGAACATCGCGACCGGCGTCGTGAGCTGCGACGAACACGACCAGATACGCACTGTTAATGAAGCGTTGCTCTAGATTCTCCTGACAACACGTGAACGCATACTCAACCGTTCTCTGAAAGAAGTCCTGGATCCCGAACTATATGACGAATTCCAGCGAATGAAGAAACGGGCCCGTATCCACGGGAGCTACCGCACCGAGGTCACGATCACCCGGAATGAGCGGGAGCTGCACATTGCCGTAACGGTCACCTCGAACCCCTTGCCAGCCACTGGGCGCGAACAGTTCCTCGTCGTCCTTGACGACTTGACCGAGTTGATCAGGGCTGAAAAGTTCGCCGCCTGGCAGGAAGTGGCCCGTCGCCTGGCGCATGAGATCAAAAACCCTCTCACCCCTATTCAGCTTTCGGCAGAACGGCTCAAAAAGCGATTCGAGAAGATTCCCGAATCGCGCCGGGGAATGCGTGAGGTGCGGGAGTTCGGGGAGATCTTGTCAGAGTCGACGCGCATCATCGTCCAGGAATCTGAAATGCTGAAGTCCCTGGTACAGGAGTTCTCGCGCTTTGCCCGGCTCCCTGTCTCAAAACCGTCGGACGTTCAGCTGCATGACCTCATTGAACGAACGCTGCAGCTCTATGACGGGGGCCTGGCCGCTGTTCGGGTCTGCCGGAATTTTGATCCGAGAATCGGGAACGTGAGACTGGATCCCGAGCAGATGCAGAGAGTTTTCGTCAACTTGATTGACAACTCTCTGGATGCTCTGGCCGACTGTAACTCGGAAAAGGTCCTGACCATTGGGACGCGCCTGAATGAGTCGCGACGGACGATCACGGTCGAGATAGCAGATAATGGAACGGGAATCGAGGCGAGCGACCACGAGCGTCTCTTCCTTCCCTATTTTTCCACCAAGAAAAAGGGAACAGGTTTGGGATTGGCGATCGTGAGGCAGATCGTTTCCGAACACAATGGTTTCATCCGGGCAGAACCGAATACACCGCAGGGGACAAAGATGATCCTGGAACTGCCGGTGGTGGAGTGAGTACGAGTTGCCGGTTCCAGGTTACAAGTAAGGGTTACGAGTTGCGGGTTGCCCTTCGCGAGGTCGGAAACTAAAGGAAAACGCGGACAAAGGTACGCTTCAACCCGTAGCTTGTAAATCCTGATAACACATGGTAAGTCCACTGACGCAGACCGCACCTTCAAACCGACTCCTGGTCGTCGACGACGAGGAGAATGTCAGAGCCTCGCTCAAGGCCGTCCTTGAGGACGAGGGCTACACCGTGGAAACGGTGGGCTGTGGAGCTGACTGCGTCCGTCTCCTCGAGAGGCGGAACTTCGACCTGATATTCCTCGACGTCTGGTTGCCCGGCAAAGACGGCCTCGAGGTACTCAAGGAAATCCGGTCACGACGCCCGACTCAGTACGTGATCATGATTTCGGGTCACGGCACGATTGAGACGGCCGTGCAGGCGACCAAGCTGGGGGCCTTCGATTTCGTCGAAAAGCCTCTCTCCCTCGAGAAAATCCTGCTTGTCCTGGAGCACGCCCTGAAACAGAAGAGGCTGGAAGAGGAAAACCGGAGCCTCAAAGACCTGGTTCGCCAGGAAACAGCCATGATCGGGGAATCGGTCCCGATGATCGCGCTGCGCCAACAGATCCAATACGCCGCCCCGACCGAGGGAAGGATTCTAATCTTCGGAGAAAACGGAACCGGCAAAGAGCTGGTCGCCCGCCTCATCCACCTCGGAAGCCCGCGTCGGGACCAGCCTTTCGTTGAGGTCAACTGCGCTGCCATTCCCGAGGATCTGATCGAGAGCGAACTGTTCGGTAGCGAAAAAGGGGCCTATACCGGATCGACCGAGACCCGTAAAGGGAAATTCGAGTTGGGCGACGGAGGCACGGTTTTCCTTGACGAAGTGGGCGACATGAGCGTCAAGACCCAGGCCAAAGTGCTCCGAGTGCTGGAGGAACAACGCTTCGTGCGCTTGGGAGGCAGCCAGCCGATTGAAATCGACGTTCGCGTGATTGCGGCAACCAACAAGAACCTGGAAGAAGAGATTGAGAAAGGAAATTTCCGGGAGGACCTGTTTTTCCGCCTCAACGTGATCCCGTTTGAAGTGCCGCCTTTGCGGGAACGAAAGGAAGACATCCCGCTGCTCGTCGATTACTTCATGGACCATTTCTGTGACCGCTACGGCAAGCCGAAGAAGAGCATTTCAAAACAGGCCATGCAGACGCTGCACTTTTACTACTGGCCCGGAAACGTACGCGAACTGAAGAACATCGTGGAGCGGTTGGTGATCATGGTTCCGAATCAAAAGGTCGAGGCATCGGACTTGCCGACCACTTTGCGAAAGCCGAACATCAGGGATTTTCGGCCGGCCCCCCAGAGATGGCAGGAGGCTCGAGAGGATTTTGAAAGGAAGTTCATCCTCGAGAAACTCCGCGAATACGACGGGAACATCTCGCGAACGGCGGCGGCCATCGGCATGGAGCGGACGCACCTGCACCGGAAGCTGAAGGCTTACAAGATTCAGACGAAATAACGCCATGACATTCAGTGAGGCGGCGGAATCTTTTCTCGACTACCTTCAGTTCCAGAAGAACTATTCGGCGCATACACTGAAGAACTACCGCCGTGACCTGGACGAATTCGTCAGGTACCTGACCCGCGGCAAGCCCGAAGACATTCCGCTCGAGCAGATAGACCACATCAGCATCCGCGATTTCCTCACCCACCTGACCCAAAAGGGGAACGCCAAGGCCTCCGTGGGCCGAAAACTGGCCGCCATCCGGTCGTTCTTCCGCTTCCTCTATCGGGAAACGGTTGTGACGAGCAATCCGGCCAGGCTGGTAACAACTCCACGTCTGCCTCAGAACACTCCGCGCTTTCTTTCAGTAAAGGAAGTTGAAACGATCCTCGCTATTCCGGACCCGGGCACTGATCGCGGAAGCCGGGATATCGCCATCCTGGAGCTTTTGTATGGCAGCGGGATGCGAGTTGGCGAGTTGGTCGCCCTGGATGTAGCCGACCTTTCACTTGCCGAGAGGCTGGTGAAAGTGCGCGGTAAAGGCAAGAAGGAACGGCTCGTCCCGTTTGGACAGAAAGCGTGCGCGGCTCTCAATAATTACCTGCAGGTACGGGGCAAGCTCCTTCGGCGGATGAAGACGAGCCGCGAGCCAGGCGCACTGTTTCTGAATCTGAGGGGCGGCCGTTTGACAGCGCGTTCGGTTGAGCGGAATCTTGAAACGTACATAAGAAAGAGCAGCCTGCTGCTCGAAGTTCACCCGCACGTTTTTCGCCACTCGTTCGCCACACACCTGCTGGCCAACGGTGCCGATCTGCGCTGCATTCAGGAACTCCTCGGACATGCCAGCCTGTCCACCACCCAGCACTACACTCATGTGTCCGTTGAAGAACTGATGCGGACGTATCGTGAAGCTCATCCGAAGGCGAAAGGCTGACCCGCTGACCGCTCAGCCCCTAAAAACGCTCTAAGCCCCGTCAGGATGGCTGGGACTCAGCGGCGGTTGAGTGACTCGCCGTCTTGTGGCGACTTGTATCGAAACCCCGCGCCTCTGAAGCGCCCGCCCATGCTACGGTCACGGCCCGGGCGCTTCAGAGGCGCGGGGTTTCGATACAACTCGCCACAAAACGGCGAGTCACTCAACCGCCGCTGAGTCCCAGCCGAAACACCAAATGGGTGGGCGGTTTCCCCCGCCTGGCTTGGCGTTGTGAAGCTTAGAGCGGAATCAGGGTCAGCGGTCAGTCCTTGTACTCCCAACTCCGTTTTCGCTATGATGTTGCCTTTCATGGCGGTGTAGCTCAGGGGTAGAGCAAGCGGCTCATATCCGCTGTGTCCGGGGTTCGAATCCCTGCACCGCCATTTCCCTCGAGACATACTAACCAGCTGGATAAACTATGGCCCCCTATCTTCGTCCCCGTCGACTGCGTGAAAACGCCGTCATCCGCAGAATGGTGCGCCAGACGCGCCTCTCTGCCGATCAACTTATCTATCCGATGTTCGTTGTCGAAGGGCAAGGAGTGCGCGAGGAAATCGGCGCAATGCCTGCCCAATACCGCTTTTCAGTCGATAGCTTTGCAGAGGAGCTCCGCTCGGTCAGGGATGCAGGCATCCCGGCCGTGATTCTCTTCGGCATACCGGCCTCTGAGGCCAAAGATTCGGTTGGCAGCGCCAGTTACGATCCGAACGGTGTGGTGTGCCGGGCTTTGCGATCAGCACGAAAAGAAGTGCCCGAAATACTGCTCCTCGCCGATGTCTGCCTTTGCGAGTATACCGACCACGGCCATTGTGGTATCCCGGTCCAGGACCCGGACGGGCGCTTTCGAATCGACAACGATTCCAGCCTCCAGATCCTCGCCAAAGCTGCCGTGGCGTACGCAGAGGCAGGCGCCCATATTGTTGCGCCGTCAGACATGATGGATGGCCGGGTGGCGGCCATCAGGGAAGCTCTGGACGAAAAGAAGATGGAGACTGTCCCTATTCTTTCTTACGCCGCCAAGTACGCCTCGGCCTACTACGGTCCCTTCCGAGAAGCTGCCGAATCTGCCCCGAAATTCGGAGACCGCAAGAGCTACCAGATGGATCCGGCCAACGCTCGGGAAGCTCTTCAGGAAGTGGCGATCGATCTTGAAGAAGGCGCCGACATGGTCATGGTGAAGCCGGCGCTGCCGTATCTCGACATTATTCGACAGGTCCGGGATATGGTTGACGTCCCGTTGGCCGCCTACAACGTGAGCGGGGAATATTCTGCCCTTTGCGCCGCCTTTGAAAAGGGATGGTTGAACCGTCCGGCCACGATCCGCGAAACGCTTCTTTCGATTCACCGGGCGGGGGCCGATCTGATTCTCACCTACTTTGCCAAAGAAGCCGCGGAGATGATCCGCAAGGGAGAAATGTGACCAAACGGGCCAGAAGTCAGGAAGTCTTTGAAAGAGCGTCAAAGATTATCCCGGGCGGCGTCAACAGTCCCGTCCGCGCCTTTAAGGCCGTGGGCGGCGCTCCACCCATTATCCGGTCGGCAAAAGGGGCTCGACTGACCGATGTGGATGGAAACGAATACCTCGATTTCCTCGGCTCCTGGGGGCCGATGATACTCGGACATGCTCACCCGGAAGTCGTATCCGCGATTCAGCGGGCCGCGGAAAACGGGACCAGTTACGGGGCGAGTACGGAGCTTGAGCTGCTGCTCGCGGAGAAAATCTGCCGTCTCTTTCCATCAATCGAGAGCGTGCGCCTGGTGAGCTCCGGCACCGAGGCGACGATGAGCGCGCTGCGTCTTGCTCGCGCCTATACCGGCCGGCCAATGGTCGTGAAGTTTGACGGCTGCTACCACGGTCATGTCGATAGCCTGCTCGTGAAAGCGGGGTCGGGGGTAGCGACTCTCGGAATCCCCGGGACCCCGGGCATTCCTCCCGAGTTCACAGTCCACACCGCGAGCGTACCTTTCAACAATCTCCCGGCGTTGCACGAGGTATTCAGCCAGCACTCGGGGAACATTGCGGCGGTGATCCTGGAGCCAGTGCCAGCCAATATGGGAGTGGTTCCACCGCTCCCCGGGTTCCTGGAATCGGTGCTGAAGCTGGCCGAACAAAACGGTGCACTCGTCGTCTTCTACGAAGTCATTACCGGCTTCCGCCTGGCGCTCGGTGGAGCCCAGGAGAAGTACCAGCTTTCCGCACCGTTGACTTGTCTGGGCAAGATTGTCGGCGGAGGATTGCCCATCGGGGCGTACGGCGGAAAACGAGAGATCATGAAACTGATTGCACCGGAGGGACCGGTTTACCAGGCGGGAACGCTCGCCGGCAAGCTCCTGGCTGTGACGGCTGGGGTGAGGACGCTCGAGATCCTCGAGTCGGAACATCGCTAGGACCACCTGGAGCAGCTGACTCGCCGGTTAGGTGAAGGCCTGTCGGCAGCGGCCAGACAGGCGGGAGTGAACCTCCAGGTCCAGCAATGCGGTTCACTGCTG
>RPQK01000450.1 GCA_003819755.1 Acidobacteriota bacterium
AGCCTGATCCATAGTAGAAGTTGGAGTCCTTCTCGGCCAGCTTGTTGTGCTGCACGCCGTAGTACTCGTAGCGCAGACCAAGGTTCAGGTTCAGCCCGGTCCGAATTCTCCAGCTGTCGTTCAGGTAAAAGAAAGCTTCGTGATAGCGGTTGCTGCGGCTGAAGTCGGGCGCGCCCACCGGCAGAGTAATAGTGTCGCCCGGGTAGGCGCCCTTAGGATCGATGGCCGCGTCAAACTGAATCAGGTTTCCAAGGACCAGGTTGTCCAGAGCTTGACCACGGTTGGCGCCCAGGGTCTCTACCGCGTTCTGGTAAGCCCCGAAGGTGTGATTGTCTCGAATGTACAGGTACGAGGCGCCAAGACGGATGTCGTGCTTTCCCTTGTTCCAGGACACATCCTCAAACAACTGACCGAGATTCTGCGGCCCTCCGGCCGGAATCGCTACGCCGGGATTGAACGGCAGGTATCCGGGAAGCGCGACCAGATAGTTGTTGACGTAGGCGGCCGTGTTTCGGAAGAAATAGAGCGTCGGGCCGGCCGGCTGGTCGCCGAGCGGCTGCTCGTTGCTCAGACGGTTGAACGAGACCTTTGACTGAGAAACCAGGGTCGGCGACAAGACTCTCGTAAGAGAGAGCAGAGAGCTGTTGTTGAAGCTCTTCGTCCCCGTGTTGAAGCCTTTCCAGGGGCTGAAGCTCTGGGTTCCGAGCAGGTAGTCGATGCTCTGGATCGCGTGCCGCCCGTAAAGGGTCGTGTTCTCGCTGATGTTCCAGTCGATGCGGTGCAGACTCTGATAGTGATTCTGAGGATAGCCGCCGCCGGCATCCGTCGGTTCGTTCATGATCACCTGGCCGAAGGCCGGCAGCTCAGCCGGGAGGGCAGCAAAAGCACCGGCCGCATTGACGCCCGACACTTCCGACTTCTTGTAGATCCTCCCGTTAATCGGGGTCTCCAGGCTGTACGATTTGAAAAAGTCCTGCGTCGCTTTTGAGGAAGCGGCCAGGAGTTCCGGCGTTGGAACCAGCGTGATCGAGGGAGAAAAACTGCGAACCCGTATCCACTCCGTGCTGCTGAAGAAGAACAGCTTGTCCCGCTTGATCGGTCCGCCGACGGAGTAACCGAACTGGTTTCGCGTGAAGATCCCCTTCTCCACTTCATTTGCGTTGTTGTCATAGCTGTTCGAAGACAGCTTCGATACGCGGTTGTACTCAAACAGAGAGCCGTGGAACGAGTTGCCGCCCGACTTCGTAATCGCGTTGACAATACCGCCCGTCGCACGTCCGAATTCAGCCGAGAAATTGCTCGTGATGACGCTGAACTCCTGCACGGAGTCAATCGGGACGCTCATTCCAACGTTCGCAAAATAGAGATCGTTGTTGTCGGAACCGTCGAGCATGATGTTCGTGCTCGCCGACCGCTGGCCATTGATGTTGTAGCCGGTGCCCCGCACATTTGTCGACGTGTCGGGGGTAACGTTCCCCGAGAGGGACACCAGGTCGTAGGGGTTACGGGTCAGTGTCGGGAGTTCCTTGATCTGCTGCTGGGAGACGACCGAGGAAAGCGTCTGGGTGAGGGTCTCGACCTTGACCCCTTCGCTTCCCAGTACCGTCACCTGCTCGGCGACCTCCTGCAGCTTCATCGAGAAGTTCAAGCCCATCCGGGAGCCGACCGTCAACTGAGCTTTCTGGCTCTGTTTGCCGAACCCCGGGGCTTCGACCGTCACCTCGTACACGCCGGGCTGAAGATTCGAGACGGTGTAAACGCCCTCATCGTTCGAAAGTGTCGTTCTCAGCAGTCCCGTTTCCAAACCCTTGACCGAAATCTCAGCTCCCGGGATCACCTTCTGCTCGGGATCCAAAACGGTGCCCGAAATCTGCCCCGTTTCCACCTGCGCGGAAGTCACTGACATGCAACCGAGCGCTACAAATAACGCCAGAAGGAGATGCGCTCCGATCCACCCTCCGCATGACTTCGTTATCATTAATGTCACTCCAATAATGTCGAACTGATAAAAATTGACCAAAACCAAACACCAGGTAAAAAAGCCGACAATCAGACCGAAATCTGAGATTGCTCCGGTTCCTCCTTTCTCCAAAACTGGAATAGCCTTCGGCCCTAAATGGTGCAGCCAAAGGAAGCTTATCGTCGGGTGTTTCCCAGGCACACCTCGCGCCTGAAGCCCAACCACGTCCGGCTCAAACGATCAGTCTTGAAGGCCGTCGTCAGGCGGCGGGGCGGGCCCCCGGCCAATCCCGGTATGCTTTCGCGGGGAGGATGAATCCACGAGGCGGTGGAATGCGCGGTGAGCGGTCACAACCACAAAAACAGAGAGAATAAAGCTACTGCACATAAAAATCGCAAGATTCTGGCTCTTTTCGCCGCTTCTGCGCAAGCAGATTTTAACGGAGTAATACGGTTAACCGGGGTTCGGGGTTCGGGGTTCAGGGTTCGGGGTTCAGGGTTCGGGGTTCGGGGTTCGGGGTTCGGGGTTCGGGGTTCAAGCGCCAGATGGGTGCGATGGGCTCTCTCACCCTAACGCCACGTCGAGCGTCATCATGAGGGCAAAACCGATGATTGTCCCGAGGGTGGAAATGTCGATATTGCCTTCGCTCTGCGAGGCGGGTATCAGATCTTCGACGACGACGAAGATCATGGCGCCGGCGGCAAAAGCCAGGGCGTACGGAAGAACAGCCGTAATGGTTACGACGAGGGCCGCCCCGAGAACCCCCGCAAGGGGTTCAACGATAGCGGAAAGCTGCCCGTACCAAAGCGCTTTAAGCCTGCTCACGCCCTCTCGTCTCAGAGGCAAAGAGACGGCGGAGCCTTCCGGGAAATTCTGTAGAGCAATACCGATAGCCAGCGCGATGGCCGCCCCGATCTGAGCCTTTGCGTCTGGGCCGGACAGTCCGGCCGCCGCCCCAAAAGAGACTCCGACCGCCAGCCCTTCCGGGAAGTTGTGGATGGTTATCGCGAGGATCAACAGCGTGGTGCGCCGCCAGTGAGTCTGAATCCCTTCGGCGCGATCCGGTTGTTCGGCGAGAGCGGCGTGCAGGTGCGGGAGTATCCGGTCGATCAATCTTAGAAATCCCGCCCCGGCTAGAAAACCGACCACCGCGGGAGCAAAACTGAACCGACCGTAATGCCCGCTCATCTCGATAGCGGGGGCGAGCAGGCTCCAGTAACTGGCGGCGATCATCACGCCAGCCGCCATGCCAAGCGCCCCGTCAAGAAGTTTGCGGCTCGCCCCGCGAGTAAACAGAACAACTGCCGCGCCCAAAGCCGTGACCAGCCAGGTGCCGATCGTGGCTATCAGGGCCTGCTCGACCGGACTGAGAGAATAGAACCATTCTCCGTTCACCGTTCACCGTTCACCGTTAGTCCGTTCACCGTTCACCGTTCACCGTTCAGCGTTCAGCGTTCAGCGTTCAGCGTTGACCGTTAGTCCGTTCACCGTTCACCGTTCAGCGTTCAGCGTTCAGCGTTGACCGTTAGTCCGTTCACCGTTAGTCCGTTCCGGGTTTTTCAGAAACGGATAGTTTCTTGCCTGATCGTCCCTTCGTCCCTCCGCCCCTTCGCCCCTCCGCCCCTCCGCCCCTCCGCCCCTTCGCCCCTGCTTTATCGCGACCAGGGTGGGACGATCGAGTTCATGCGGGCGTACGCAATTGACTGCCCGACGTGTTCGGCGGAGTGGTGCAGGAGCTGCAGCAGCACATTTCGATAGCTGCTCGACCGCCCGTACAGGGTGGTCGTTTTCTCCATCTCGCTGTCCGGCATCTTCTCGACTGTAGTCCGCACGAAATCGAATGTCTTCCGCAACGCCGCCACAACCTGGTCTTTCTCCTGCAACTTTGCCAGAGACTTCGGGTCGAGGTCCGCGGGCGGCTTAAGATTCAGGCTGGACGAAAGGTACTCAAGATCCACCTCGGCGACATGCGTCAAGACTTCAGCGACTGACATCACTCCGCTAGCCGGGCGCCAGGAGTACTTATCGGCCGGGATCGCTTCCGCGAGCGAGAGCATCTTGCCCGAGCTACTTTTGAAATGGTTCAAGAACTCGGTTCGAAAACCGACGTTCCCCGAGGGTCCGCTTTGAGCCCACGCTGCCTGCCCGATGGTAATCACCACCAAGCAAAAACAACCGACTGCCCACACGTGTGCCGTTCTCCGCATAATCTGGTTTCTCCTGAAAGTAGGTTTCGAGTGTCCAGTGAACGTTAGCACGAAGCGCGGTTTTTCTTACAGAGCCGCAGAATCTTCTGGCGGAGCGCGCCGGATAACTGCACTCAAGTACGATCCGGCGCTCCGCTAAAAGAGGCGGCGCTTGCGGGTCCGTCAGAGTCGGCAACTCAGTGCGCGGGAATCGCCGATAACGCGGCGAGGTTCCAGGGCGCAAACAGGGCGAAACAGGCAAGCCCCTGGTTGAGGTCGTCGAGGTCTTTTCAAGCTTTTGCCAGACCTGCGATCGCCTCCAGCACGGCTTCACCATCCTCCACGCGGGTGCGCGGATTCATGACTGTGATTCGCAGCACCTGACGGCCATTGAGGCGAGCAGCGGTGATCCAGCCGACTCCGGAATTATTCAGCTCTCTTCTCAGCCGGCTGTTGAGCCCGTCCAACTCATTCTCGGCTCGCCGGCCATCGCCCACGTATCGAAAGCAAAGGATATTGCATTCCGGCTCGCTCGAAAGCTCGAAGTCGCTTCGTCGACGAATGGCGTTGGCAATGGCGGCTGCGGTGGCGCACAGGTGATCGTACAAGAGGCCGAAAACCTCCGTCCCGTAACGCTGGAGCGCAATCCATAGCTTGAATGCATCCGCCCGACGGGAGCACTGAAAACTGCGTATGCCCTGGTCGAGGACACGGCCCGTCCCCCCGTGGAACAAGTAAGGCGCGCGCTGCGCGAAAGCCGCTTCCAGAAGCCGCTCGTCGCGCACGAGTACGACACTGGCGGACAGTGGGAGGAGCATCATCTTGTGCGGGTCCCAGGAGAGCGAGGTGGCTTGTTCCAGCCCACGTAAGCGGTGCCGATGGACCGGGGAAAGCAGCGCGGAAGCGCCGTGACACCCGTCAACGTGAAGCCAGAGCGACCGCTCGGCACACACCGCCCCAATAGCCTGGAGATCGTCGAACCGGCCGGCCGCTGTCGAGCCCGCGGTCGCCACCACAGCCACCACGGTCCTCCCTTCCTGTAACAGACGATCGATCTCGGCCGCAAGCTTGTCGGGCTCTTCCCGAAAGAGCGAGCTCGGCAACGCGAGGCAGTTTCTGGCTCCCAGGCCCAATTCCGCCACCGCCCGGGCGACCGAGTAATGGGAGTGCTCGGCTGTAATGACCACCGCGGCCCGGTTTCCGACACCGGCTTCCCAGGCGTCGGGAAACGCCGCCGCCCGGGCGGACAGCAGCGCGGTAAAGGTCGCCTCGGTTCCGCCCGAGGTGAACACTCCGCCTGCCGTCGAGCCAAAACCCGCAAGCCCGGCCATCCACCGGATCAGGCCAGTCTCTATTCCGGTGAACAGCGGGGACATCTCCTGCACGGCGACAGACTGGTTCAGTGCGGCGGTGATCGACTCCGCCCAGATCGCCGCCGGCAGCGGGGCGGAGACCTGGTGGCCCATGCAACGTGGATGGTAAAGCCAGTTCGAGTTCGGAACGAAGACATTCGCCACCTGGGCAAGAACATCCTCGAAGGGACGCCCTTCAGCCGGCGGCGGTTCAGCTGTCAGGTTCAGGAGGTGAGCCGGGTCGAAGGGAACAGGTTTCGGGCAGCTTCTCTCTGCGCTTGCCCTCAGGTATTCTGCAGCCACGCGAATGTAAGGCTCGGCTGCAGAAGGATCCATGTCGGCTTCCAGCACGCCAAGAGCTTCGTCCAGAGTCATAGCCGCAGTCTTATATCCCGACGCCGGCCCGGGACACAAGCCCAACCGCCGTTGCGTTTTGTGGAGGCGTCCGCTGGGAGCGCAGGCGTCTCGCCAGGCGAGACGCCTGCGCTCCCAGCGGACGCCTCCACCTTTGGTCCCCTCAGGTCGGTCGCGAAGCGGGCGGCTCTGTTAGTTCCCGCGTCTCAGTTTTTCCGATCGGCTACTTCTTCGGCTGCTTTTCGGCCAGCAGCGCTTTCAAGATCGCTTCAAGGGCTCTGATCTGCTTTGCCTGCCCGACTGTGTAAAGAGTCAGTTCCTCGATCATCTCGAGCAATTTCAGCTGGAACTCGCCGAGGTTGATCCCTTTTTCCTGGATCTCGCTTGCTGTCGGGACGTTAGGCAAGTGCTTCTCGCTCTTCACCTACTCCTCGAGTCGGAGACCGTCAAGAGGCGATTCCCTGATCTGTTTCAACCCTTATTCACACCGCAGTGTGACGATCGGGTCAACCTTCACGGCGCGGCGGGCGGGAATCCACGCGGCCAACAGGGCAACGGCGATCAACAGAGCGCTGGTGCCGACAAGGGTGGCCGGGTCATTGGGTTTGACCTCGTAAAGCTGAGCCTCGACCAGGCTGGTGAGAGCCAGAGCGACCGGCACGCCAACGGCGGTGCCGGCGAGCGAAAGCACTGCGGCTTCTCGAAGAACCCG
>RPQK01000451.1 GCA_003819755.1 Acidobacteriota bacterium
CTCCAGAGTCCGGCGCGTACATCGTGCAACCAGCCATCATCCACGCGCCGGACTCTGGAGAGTCCGGCCACGATAAAAGCCCGTCGACACGCTTGATTTTTTCACACCTTCTCAGCCGTCAGCCCTCAGCCGGCAGCCGTCAGCCGCTACTTCACCTCCCCCGTCATCGGATCCGGCAGCGCCACGTTGTGGATCTTCCCGAGCTTGTCCAACGGCCCGGCCCACTGGTCGCCGCCTTTGTTGCAGGGCTCGAAGTCGCCGACAATCATGATCGCCAGTTGATCCGGCTGGATATACTTGGTCGCGACTTCCTGGACCCGCGCCTTGGTCACCTTCTTGATGTTATCCCGATAGGTTTTGTAATAGTCCATCGGTTTGCCGACCATCTCCAGATTGGCAAAATTCGACATCGTAGACTGCGGCGTTTGGAATCATCCTTCATCCTTCATCTTACGGCTGTGTTGAAACGCTGCCTTTAAGGCTGATTGCAATTCCGCCGGCGCCAATGGCAAGCATGATCACTGACTGGACGAGCGTCCGAAAGACCACTTCATCCGAGGCAAAGGCCGACGAATAGAAGAAGTAACCGCCTACGGCGATCAGCAGCCCGTAGATGCCGACCATGATCCGGCGGGCCAGCGCTTTATTGGCTTCCGTTTCTTCCGCGAAGAAACGGTTGTAAAGCAGCAGCCCGCCGACTGCCAATACGTCGAGCGCAGCAAAGATCAACCAGAAGTTCCGAATGTCAGCGGATATTTCGGTTCGACCAACCAGCGGCTTCAGCATTCCCTCGTACATCCAGCCGCCCAGGTTCGATCCGACCAGGCTTCCGATGACTCCGTACAGAAACGCGTAGCCCATGTAAACCGCTTTGCGGTCAGCCGGCGCAACCAGCCCGACGTAGCTGTAATACTTCGGGTGGGCCGTCATCTCGCCAATCGAGAAAACCGCAATGCCAAGAATCAAGATCCAGGCCGATGAGGCGTACGCCAGGCAGAGGAAACCGAGGGCTCCGATCGCCATGCCGGTGATCATCGTCGGCAACGGCTTCCAGTTTTTGACGACCCGGCTGACAATCACCTGAAGAAGTATGATCGTTCCGGCATTGATGGACGTCACATGCTCGGCATCGAATGAGAGCGGGATCCCAAGAGAAGCAAAAAGGCCGTTGACCGGGGTCGGGTCTATGAAATCCCTCAAAAACCAGAGGACTGAGCCGAAGTTCTGAAAGTAGAGGATCCAGAAACCGGAATAGATGAAGATCATCAGCATGAAGCGGGCGTCCCCGAGGACCATCGCCGCCGACCCCAGGACCTCTCCCAGGGTGCGGGTGCTCGTGGGGCGGGGTGGATCCCGGTACACAAAGAGCGCCGGAAGCAGCATCAGAGCGCAGTAAATGGCGGAGGCCGTGAAGACATAAGTCCAGGAGAAACCCTTCAGGTAGCTGACGACGAGCGGTGCCAAAAAAGCACCGAGGTTGATCATCCAGTAGTAAATGCCGAAGCCGAAGCCGGAATTTTCCTCGGTCGTCGACCGGGCAACGGTACCGGAGATGATGGGTTTGAAGAGCCCGGAACCGGTGGCCATCACCATGAGGCTGGCAAAAACCGCGCCATAGGCCGACATATGCCCGGTGGCGAAGTAGCCGGCGGCCAAGAGCGAAAACGCGACCAACAGCATGCGCCTGTAGCCATACCGATCGGCCAGTGCGCCACCCAGGATCGGGATGATGTAGGTGAGGGCGTAGATCAGGCTCTGGAGAAAGCCGACGGACTGTTCGGCAAAACCCAGGCCTCCTTCACTGACCGAGTTGCTGAGGTAGATGGCCAGGACCGAGTTCATGCCGTAATAGGCGGCACGCTCGAACAACTCCATCACATTGGCGACCCAGAAGACTTGCGGAAAGGAACGAAGCAGGCCCTTGGAGCTGGTTGTCTGTGTCATCGGTAGCGCTAGGCTACAACGACTGTCCGCGAAGCCGCAAGCGGCGCGCGAGCATCGAAATGCGAGGCATGCGGCTAGCGGCTCCGGGCGAAGACCCCACCCCGAAGAATCGAGAGTGGGGGCGTCCCCTGGGAGCGCAGGCGTCTCGCCTGCGCTGGCGCAGGGGGCGCCCCCACTCTCGATCCTTATTTTAGCGCTTATGCCCCTTTGGGGTGGGAACACGGGGCGTACGCATTATCACCGATTCGAGCCGCCTCCGCGACGCGTGCGGTTGGTCCGCTGGGAAACGGTAGGCCTGCGGTTCGGTGAAACCGCCGAGATCAAAGGTCCCCCTCCCGGAGTGCCGAGCCGCACGTACCAGTACCCGGTCTCCAACACCCGGGCCACAAGGTCCGTGGCTCCGTCGCCGTTAAAATCGCCGGTCAGCTCATTGGTCCAGGTGACGCCCGTTCTCCAGGTGTCCCAATGCAAATTGATGAACTTGGCCTCGCCGAACACAGTCTGACCGACCGAGGGAGCCACAGCCAATGCGACCCAGATTTCGCCCGTCGTTTCCGCCCGGCCCACGATGTCCGTCCGGCCGTCCCCGTTGAAGTCCCCTGTTCTCACGCCGGCCCAGGTAAAACCGGCCGGCCACTGCCCAATCAGCTCGTTATGGAACGGGTAAAGGGGAATCCGCCACCACTCGGCGGTCTCAAGCCCTCGCGCCACCACCTCGAAAAAGTCGTCGCCGTTTACATCAGCGGCCAGAAGGTCGACCCAGGTTTGGCCCGCTGGAAGTATCTGGTTCGGGTTAGGGTAACAGAGCCCGGACCATAGCTGACCCGTCGGTAACCACCGGGCTATGAGATTGTCGGTGTGTGTGTGATCACCCGCCACCAGGACGTCCGTCCAGTCCGTCCCAGGCTTCCAGCCCGGGCACGAGCCGGTCACAAAGGCTTTTCCGTCTGAAGAACCGGTCCACAGCGTTCCGTCAGCCGGGTTTCGCCCGACCACATCTTTCAGGCCGTCATGGTTGAAATCGCCGACCCGCACGTCTGCCCAGGCGATCGCCGGATCCCACGAACCCCAGCTTTGATTCGTAAACGAGTTACCCGTTGATAGAGCCACCCACCACTCGCCGCTGCTGGAAACCCGCCCCACGATGTCGTCTCGACCATCGCCGTTAAAGTCCCCGACATTGACATCCGCCCAGTTGGCAGCTGTAGACCAGGATCCCCACGACTCGTTCACGAATCCGCTCCCTGTCGACAGCGATACCCACCACTGCCCGCTTGAATGGCTGCGCCCGGCGATGTCGCCCAGACCATCACCGTTGAAATCGCCTTTGTGAACATCCTTCCAGGTATCGGAGGGTGACCAGACTCCCCAAACCTTGGTGAGGGGCGCCACCCCGGAGCCTTGCCGGACTTCGTAGGTCAGGCCGGCTATCTTGATCGAGCCAATGCGTTCCGGCCCGGCATTGTCGAAGACAACAAACTCCACTTCGCCCCAACTTGAACCTTCACGCTCCTGAAGATAGATCCACGGTTGGTCAGTTTCTGCTGTCCACTGGCAGGAGCTCCCGCCGCTGAAGACCCTCACTGTCCCAACGCCACCCGCGGGCGAGAATTGCTTTCCTGGTTCCTCCAGGGAGAAGTTGCAGGAAGACTCTTGTGTGATCGTGAAGATCTGTCCGGCAACCCTGATTCTGCCGGTGCGCGCTTGACCGGAATTATCCCGCACGGTGTAACTGACCTGGCCGTTACCGCTTCCGGTTGCAGCCGATGTCACCGTGATCCAGTCCGCCTCGCTTTGGACCAGCCAGGTACATGCTGAGGTCGCGACGAAGGAGAAGCTTCCACTTCCTCCGGCAGCCGGCACCGTTGCTGCTGTCGTTTCAAGTTGGGCTCCACATTCCACCCCCGTCTGCCTGGTATACACTCCTGCGTCCGTTACCAGGTAAACACGGCTCGGATCGCGAGGGTCGATAGCCAACTTCCTCAGGACCCGGCCGGTCGGAATCCCGTTCTTCAGCTTCACCCAATCGCCTCCGCCGGAAGTTTGATAAACCTCCTGGTTGGAAATGAGCCACAGACGAGCCGGATCGCTCGGATCAACCGCAAAGTCCGTCAATCCGGTCCAGAAGAGGAGCCGCCACGTCGCCCCGTCGTCGTCACTTCCAAAGAAACCGCTCATGGTCGATACGAAAAGAGTGCGGGGATTGAGCGGGTGGGGAGCTATCTTGGTGATCGGATTGCTGTACGTGGTAAACCGCTGCCATCCGGCGTTGAACCAGCTCAGGCCTCCATCGGTGCTCTTCAAAACGCCGTGGAGCGACGTCCCGGCGTAGACGGCTCCCGGCTGCGTGGGACGAACGCAAATAGAGGTTACGTCAGCGTAAGCGATTCCGGAACCCATGGCCGACTGCCAGGTACTTCCCCCGTTGTCGCTCGTATAGACATTGCCGCCCCCCAGCACGTAAAGACGGGAACGATCGGCGGGATCGATAACCAGCGCGGAGACGTTCATGCCGGATTTCAACGGATTCCAGGTGGTTCCCGCATCGGTCGTTTTGTAGATATCGTTCAGACTGAGCAGGTACCGGGTTGCGGGACTCGACGGGTCGAAGACCAGGGGGCCAGGCGCAGGGAAAGACGCATCCATAACCCAACTTGTCGCCTTGTCGTCACTCAACCACACGCTGCCGGGGAGGCTGGCATAAACGCGCGAATTGAAAGGATCGATCGAAACGTTACTCACCGCCGCGGGAAGCAGCCGTGCGCCGTCCGGTTCCCAGTTCACACCGTCCACGCTTCGCCGGAGCCCATCCGTGGTGGCCGCCAGCCAGCCGTTCGCCGGAGAGTCACCGAGAAACGCCGCGGATCTGAGGTTCGAGGGGAGAGAGCCAACGTCCTCCCATGTCAGTCCGCCATCCGTGCTTCTGCGCACCAATCCGCAGCCACCAAGGTAAACGTGGCCCGGTTTGAGCCGGTCGGTGGCGAAGAGCCCCGAGCACCCCGGGCTCATGCCTGCCTGGAGCACACTCCAGTTCCGGCCGCCGTCCGCACTGCGCCAGAACCCGTCAACCGTGCTGACGTAGACCAGGTCATGGTTGCCAGCATCGAACACGAAGCTGGCGTAGTAGTATTTGTCATTCCGGGGCGGACCGTTCTCAACAGCCGACCACGTCACCCCGCCGTCAGTCGTCCTGTAGACGCCGGTACGGGTCGAAACCAAAAGCCGGTTCGGGTCTACGGGGTCGATCGCAAGGCCGGTGACATCATTTGGGCTGCCGGGCAGAACCGCGAACGTCTCACCGTCCGCCGCCTTCGAAACCCCCAGCGGGCTTGCCGCATAAACCACCTCCCGTTGTTTTGGATGAGGCGCGAAGAGACTAACCTGGCTGGGACCAAGCACCTTCCAATTCGCCCCCCCGTCAGTCGTTCTCAGGAGCCCCACCGCCCCCCTTGCCCAGAGCCAGTCCGGGTCTGCCGCTGAAATCACTACGTGCGGCACCTGAGGGTAGGCCAATTCGGATGTCGTATGGCGCCAGGTGACCCCGCCGTCCGTTGTTTTGAAAACTCCACCTGGACCGTTTGCGAAGACCAGTCCTGGGTTCGAGGGATGCGAGACAAGCCCGGTAATATCTCCGCCATTCGGCCCTGAAGTGAACCACGTGTTGATTCCAGGCTGGATGATCTCCACCTCGGTGTTGTTCACCCGCATCTTGCCGGGACGAGTTGTGACCGACGCATTAGGTGAAACCGTAAACGCAACCTTTCCACTTCCTGTGCCGGTTGCGTTCGTTAATGAGATCCAGCTGTCTTGAGTCTGCACGCTCCAGCTGCAACCCGCGGGAAGCGCAATGTCGAGGGTGTTGGTTCCTCCGCCGGGTTCGACGATTCGTCGGGTGGGCGAGACGCCAAGCGGACAGGAGGAGCCCGACTGCGTAATGGTAAACTTCTGCCCGCCAACCCACACCCACCCTTCCCTCGCAGTTGTGGAAGGGTTGGGCAGGACAGAGTACTGAACGTTCCCGGCTCCCGTTCCCCGGGTCCCGTTGGTGATCGTAATCCAGGTGGCAGAACTGGCGGCCCCCCAGTCGCAGGAGGCGCTGACAGAG
Organism: Acidobacteriota bacterium; assembly: GCA_003819755.1. Taxonomy (GTDB): domain Bacteria; phylum Acidobacteriota; class UBA6911; order RPQK01; family RPQK01; genus RPQK01. Next base: position 6,050 of record RPQK01000451.1, read on the forward strand.
ATCGTCCCCGACCCTCCGTCACCAGGTGCAGTCGCGCTCACGGCAGAGAGGCCAACAGAACATCCAGCCGACTGCTGGACCGTGTAGAACTGTCCAGCAATCGCCAGGGTCCCCGACCGGGCCGGTCCCGAATTCGGTGAGACCGAATAGTTGACGACACCGTTCCCCAACCCGCTCCCGCCCGAGACGATCGCGATCCAGGAAGCGAGGCTTTGGGCGGTCCAGTCACAGCCAGTCTGCGCTTTGACTCGAACTGTTCCCGGGCCGCCGGCCGCAGGGACGTTGGCGGTCTTCGGGTCGAGCTCGTAAGCGCAGGTCGGCCGATCAAAAGTGACAGTCACGGTCTTGTCCGAGTCGATTGCGACCGTGCAGGACGCCGTACCGGTGCAGGCGCCACTCCAACCTTTGAATACCGAGCCGGGATCGGGCCTGACAATCAGGGGGACCGATTGTCCGGCATAGAACTCCGCGGAACAACCCGTTCCGCAATCGATCGTCTGGCCGGAATACA
>RPQK01000452.1 GCA_003819755.1 Acidobacteriota bacterium
CCGCCACCCTCGAACATCTGACAAAAGCCGGTTGAAAGAAATTGAACCAAATTCAAATATCACTACTAATTACAGCCGCGCAGAACCAAACTTGCACGCGCGGCGCGATCGAGTGTTACGGTTGTAACACGAATTACACGAATTTCTGCCGGAGAAATTCGTGTAATTCGTGTTATTCGTGGATAAAACCCCAGCGGTCAGGCATGCTTGTCAGCCCTCCGCTCTTCTGTAACAATGATTTCGGTCTATTAACGAAAGGAGTGTTCCCATGGCAAAGCGACCCTTGAACGTCGGACTCATTGGTGGAGGCGGGGGGGCCTTCATTGTTCAGCCGCATCAGAAAGCCATCAACTCAGACGGCACCCGCCGGGTGACTTGTGCGGCCCTGCACCCGGACCCGAACGTGGCCATGCAAGAGGCCGAGAACTGGCCTTTCCCGATCAAAGGCTACCGAAGCTACGACGAGCTGATCGAACAGGAAAGCAAGAAACCCGTGGGCGAGAGGGTCGACTACGTAACGATCGTGACGCCGAACAACGTTCATTTTGATCCCGCCATGAAGTGCATCAACGCCGGGATCCCGGTCTTTTGCGAGAAGCCGCTGACCGTTACGCTGGAGGAGGCCGACAAGCTGGTGGCAGCGGTCAACGAAAAGAAAGTACCGTTTGGCGTCGCTCATACCTACCTGGGACATTGGACCACGCGTTTCAGCCGGCACATCGTCCGCAGCGGCTTGCTCGGCCAGATACGCTGGGTGGATGCTTACTACATCCAAGGCTGGCTGGCGGAGCGGGCGGAAGACACCGGGTCCATGCAGGCCGAATGGCGAGTCGATCCGAAACGCGCGGGAATCAGCAATTGCGGCGGCGACATTGGGACACACGCGTTAATGCAGCTGCGCTACGTCACCGGCTTGGAGGTCACTCAAGTAAGTGGCCATGTGGAGACCTTCGTAAAAGGCCGGCGGCTGGACGACGCCTTTTTTACTTATGTAAAACTGGACAGCGGAGCACATGGCCTGGTCCGGGCCCTGCAGATCGCGATCGGTCACAAGAATGATCTCGGGATCGAGGTCAATGGGACAAAGGGCACCCTGGTATGGAAGCAGGAAGAGCACGAGAAGGTCGTTATTCACCTCCTGGGCCAGCCCGATCGTCTTTACTACCGTAACGCCGTTACCCCGAACGACGGTTTCCTGAAAGATGTGCCGGAATGGCTCATGAAGGAGCCTACTATTCCGAGCGGGCATTCCGAGGGCTTCCACGACGCGTTCGCCCGGCTACACCGTTCTTTTGAAGAAGACGTGCGGGCTTACGAGGAAGGCAAGCCGCTCCCGAATGCCGACGGCTCCAAGTACGCCACCGTCATGGACGGCAGCATCGGCATCGCTTTCGTGAAGGCCGCAGTTGACAGTGCCCACAACGGCAATTCGTGGGTGCAGATGAAGTAGTCCAGGAGGGACCGGAACGACCGGAAGGACCTGAAAGGCCTCAATCGGCAATCCTTCAGGTCTTTCCGGCCCTTCCGGTCTTTTTCCGGTCTTTCAGCCCTTCACCTTGGCAATCACGAGGGTCGCATCGTCATACTGCGGCGCGCCGGCGCCGAAGGCGATCACATCTCGCTCAATCAGCTCCAAAGCGACCTGGGCATCGCAGCCGCAAGCCGCCCTCGTCTGCGCGAGCAGGCGGTCATTGCCGTACATCTCCTCTTTCTCGTTCTGCGCCTCAACAATGCCGTCTGTATACATGACCAGGATCTCGCCCGGGGCGAGCAGTCGCCGGTGAGAGGAAAACGAGAGGTCCGGCAGGAGCCCGAGAACCGCGCCTCCCTCCTCCAGGAGCGCAACCTCTCCCGTGGCGGGGTCCAGCAGGATCGGCGGATTGTGACCGGCATTGATGTACGTTAACTCCAGGCTCTCGACATCGAGGATCGCCCAGAATAGCGTGAGGTACTTCTCGATCGGTGTGTCTCGGACGAGCATTCGATTGAGAGCAGCGGTCATGTCACTCATCGACGCCTGGCTTTCCATCTGAGTCCGCAATGCCCCCCGAACGGCTGCCATGATCATGGCGGCCGGGATCCCTTTGCCGGACACGTCGGCAACGACGAGGGCACAGCGGTTCGAGTCGAGAGGAACCACGTCATAGTAGTCGCCGCCAACCTGAGAGGCAGGCCAACTCTTCCCGGCCAGTGTCACCCGCTCGTAGCTGGGAATCGTCTTGGGCCAGAAACCGACCTGTATTTCGCGCGCCAGAGACAGCTGCTGTTCGAGACGCTCTTTCTCGAGGGAAGCCTGGTAGAGGCGCGTTTTCTCGATCGCAATTGCAGCCTGATCCGCGAAAGCTGCGAAGATCGGAATATCGTTCTGCTCGAAAAGTCCATCGGCCCGGCGGTTGACCGCCTGCAACACGCCCGTCACGTGACCCTGGGAGTCCCGAAGAGGCACGCAGATAACGTTTCTCGTCCGAAAAGCGGTCTTGGAGACGTCACCGAAAAATCGAGGATCCCTGGTCGCGTCGTTGGCTATCAGGGGCTCACCGGTCGTCGCCACCCACCCGGCCAGGCCCTTGCCTGGCGGGATCCTCAGGCCGGATATCTCGGCACTGACCGGCCCCGTCGGCAGGGTGATGATCAACTCCTGGGTACCGGTATCAAGCATCATGAGGGAACTGGCTTCGGCATCCATGATGACCTTGGCCGCGTCCATAATGGTTCCGAGAACGGAATTGAGCTCGAGCCTGGAGTTTATCCGCCTGATTGCATCGAGCAGAAGAGAAACGCGTGTTTCCATCAGCGTAATCCGGGTACCTCTAATCCCTTTCCGATTTGGCAGCCGGCGCGTGCGACCGGATACGGATCAGAGGAACCATGCCCTCCTGAGTGTCTTCCTCGCCACTCTCCCCTTCGTACAAAACGCTTTCGAGGAACAGCCCTGACGACGGCGCGGTGAGCTCTGCCGGTCGGCCGGAACGGAACTGCATGAAACGGCGAACGTCTTCGATGCTCAGGCGGTCGCGTCCCACTTCCACTAGAACCCCCACGATTCGTCTCACCATTTTCCACAAGAAGTGAGATCCCTGTATTCGAATCAGGATCAGATCGCCGCTCTCCTCGATCTCGAGCCGGTCGACCAGCACTCGCGTCGATTTGGCCTCCGGTTCGTCGGCGGTGAAGGATTTGAAATCCCGCATCCCCAGAAAGATGTCTGCCGCCTCCCTCATCCGTTGGAGGTCGAGATCTTCGGGGACCCACCATACGTAGTTTTTCCCAAAGGCGGTTCGCCGCCGGCAGACCTGGTAGAGGTAAATGCGGGAGACCGCATGATGCCGGGCGTGGAACCGGCTCGGAGCCTCTTCCACCCGCAAGATGTTGATGTCCGGGGGAAGCTCGTCGTTTACCCGACGTCGCACTTCAGCCGGCGCAAGGCGAGTATCGAGGTCGAGGTGAGCCACCTGAAGGAGAGCATGGACACCCGCGTCGGTTCGTCCTGCCCCGGAGAACTCAAACTCCTTACCCGGGAAGACCGCCTGCAGCGCCTTGCTGATCTCTCCCTGGACCGTACGGGCATTCTGCTGAATTTGCCACCCGCGATACCGAGTACCCTGATATTCAAGGAAGATCTTAAATCGCGCCATGTTCCAAAGGATAAAGGATGAAGGATGAAGGCAGGGTATCAAGCCCGCTCCTTCTTCGTCCTTCACCCTTCATCCTTCCTTCAGTGCTGAATATCAACCCTGCTCCTCCTTCCTCCTTCATCCTTCCCCCTTCATCCTTCCCCCCTCATCCTTCCTCCTTCATCCTTCCTCCTTCATCCTTCCTCCTTCATCCTTCATCCTTTCTTCCGTCAACCCCAACTCAAAAATCATAGCGCTGAGCTCCCGCTGATCGTCCGGCTTGTCCGGCCGAAAGGTCTGGTCGAAGGCCAGGTCCACGCGAGTGAGACCGGGCCTCGGGGGAAAAGGTATCAGGTACTCGACCTGGAATTCCTGGCGCTCCTTGCAAAAATGCTCGCCGACGACGAGTCCGTCACCGGCATTGGCCCAGACCCTGATTTCCAGGCGGTTCGCAGGCAGCGGCGAATACCCATGAACGCGGACAAACCGTGCCGAGCCGCGATTCTCCAAGTAACAGGAAGAACGCTGCCTCATCCAACGGAAACCCGTTCCGTTGTTCTCGTGCCAGTACCATCCGTCTCCAAGCTGGTAACCGTAAGCGTCTCTTCGGAAGTCGATGGAAGGCTGGAAATCAGAGAGGTTTGCCGAAGGCTGGTTCTGTTCGTAGAACCACGTGCGGCGCAGTTTACGCCGCAGAAACTCCTGGGCACTCCTCTTGACCAGGATGCCCCAGAACTCGGCGTGTGGATACCAGCCGAGCCCCAGATAGGCGAAGACACCCGCCCAGGGTGCATGCTTGAGGAATTCCAGCCGATCGAGCCCGTTTGGTAGATCGTGCAGGAAGGTCAGCCCGCTGTTCCTCAGAGTTCGCTTGAAGACACGGGGGGACAGCAGCTGAATTTCACCGAAGGTGTTGTGTTCCTTGAGAAAGCCCGGATTAAACAGCCCCACATACCGATCGGCCAGAAACGTCGGGAGGTACTGGGGGAAGTACATCCGCGAATGGCCCTCGAAAGGATGCCAGAGATTGGGGGTTGTCAGAAAAATCATCCCGAACGGACGCAGAACGCGTTTCATCTCTCTGAGCAGTTCGGTCTGCAGCGGTTCCCCTCCCTGGATGTGCTCGATGACGTCAAAGGCGAAGATGTAGTCGAAACAGGCGTCCTGGAACGGAAGGGCCACCCCGCTGCATTGCAGGTATTTCCGGCGCAAGGCCGCGTCCGCGAATTTCAGGACGTGCAGGTTGTAGTCCGCCCCCACGTAGAGGTGGCACCGATCGCCTATGATTTCTCCCAAGCCTCCGGTCCCGCACCCGATGTCGAGGACTCGCTTCCGTTCGAAGTTGATAAGAGTCAAGCGCTCGAAGGAGTGCAGGAGGGCACGGTTACGTTCCTTGCTGTGCTGCCAGTAATCGACCCATCGCTCGACAGCTTCGCGGTTTTCGGCGCCAAATATCCCTTTGGCTTCATCGAGTAATTGTTTTCGTTGCTTCATCGGATCTGGCGATCAGGCCTTGCCCGCTGCCACGGAAGAGTCGATCCAAAGCTCGAGCTGAGCCCGGGGCATCGCGCCTGAAACCTGGTTGACCTTGTTCCCCTGGTGGAAGAGGATCAGGGTCGGAATCGAGAAAATCCCAAACCGGGAAGCCAGCTCCGCGTTCTCGTCGGTGTTTACCTTCACAACCTTGAGAGAACCCGCCCTTCGCGCGGCCAGATCTTCGAGCATCGGAGCCACCGCCCTGCAGGGACCGCACCAGGGGGCCCAGAAGTCGACCAATACGGTCCCGGGCCATTCAACAACTTCCCGTTGAAAATCCGCGGCTGACACCGCCACCGGCTTCAAGGAACGCGTCAGCGGCTTCCCGCATCGACCGCATACCGGCTGGGAAGTCATGCGCCGCTCATCCACCCGGTTCATCGCCCCGCAAGCCTCGCATTTCAGCATGATCTTGTCAGTCATAATCGCGTCTCTCTGATGAATTTAGCACGGCGGAGGGTTAGTCACCATATCGCACCACAAGGGACAAGGGACAGAGAAGGAAAACAAGCGACAGAAGCGACTTGCCGGTGTCGCTTGTGTCCCTTTGTGTCCCTTGTTCAGACCGCTGGGGGATAATAAGCTTCATGCGAACTGGTTTTGCGCACCTCCCTCTCCACGGCGGCAAGGCGCCCGCCTGGCTGTTCTCCAGGATGGTCAAACTGGCCCGCGAAATCACCTGCCACGTCGTCGCAGAATTCGGGCCCGACGAGATGCTGGGCCGGCTCTCCGATCCGTTCTGGTTCCAAGCCTTTGGATGCGTCCTGGGCTTCGACTGGCACTCGAGCGGACTCACAACAACCACCTGCGGGGCGCTGAAAGAAGGCATTCGCGGGGTCGACCAGGATCTCGGTTTCTTTGCGGCCGGGGGCAAAGGTGGCGTTTCTCGGAAGACTCCCCAGGAGGTGACGCTCTCCTGCGAGCGTCTTTCCGCAGATCCCAAACCGCTCGTCTACGCGAGCAAGATGGCCGCTAAGGTCGACAGCGCCGCCGTGCAGGACGGCTACCAGCTGTACCACCATGCCTTCTTCTTTTCCAAAGGCGGACGCTGGTGCGTCGTTCAGCAGGGGATGTCCGACCAGAACCGCATGGCCCGGCGCTACCACTGGCTCTCTTCCTCGGTCGCTGATTTCGTTTGCGAACCTCATTCGGCCGTCTGCTGCGACACCCGCTCCGAAGTCCTGAACCTGGTGGCCCTGGAGAGCAACGAAGTGCGCAAGGCTTCCACGGAGGTCGCCAGACAGACCCCGGATAAGACGCTAGACCTGGTGTCCCGTCTCCCGAACTTGGTCCTGCCACGCCGCCACGGGGTGTCTGGCATCGACATAGACCCAACCTATCTGAAGAAAGTTCTGGTACAAACCTACGCGGCAGCTCCGTCAGATTACGAGACGCTGCTCG
>RPQK01000453.1 GCA_003819755.1 Acidobacteriota bacterium
ATTTAGGGACCCGGCTGCCCGCCGCGGCGACGGTCCACGTCAACTTTTTCTCACGCAGCGAATCGAGCCCCCTGACCACCGTCTTTTCGTCGTAAGACACGACCGGGTCGCGGTTGGAGACCTGGTTGCATGCATTCGTCAAGGCGTTCAAAGTCAATGGGTAGTACTCGGGAGTCGTCCTCTGCTTTTCGATCAAACAGCCGAGAATTCGGACCTCGACATCGTTGAGCATCTCAGGCATGCGCCGATTTTCTCATAGCTTATGCATAAGACGAACGAATCTTGAATCGAATAGAATGACTGGATGCGCCGTTTGCTGGTCTTTTCGATTATTGTCGCCATCGAGTACTGCGCTGCCCTGGCCGCGGGAGCCGCCCAACCGGAACGCGTCATGACCGCGGTCCGCGTGGAGGGGCCGGTCACCGTAGACGGCATGTTGACTGAGCCGGAATGGGAGCTGGCGCAGCCCGCGACTGATTTCATTCAACGCCTGCCCGATACAGGAAAGCCGGCCACGGAAAGGACTGAGGTTCGCCTCATATACGACGATCTGAACCTGTACGTGGGCGTTCACGCTTTCGACTCGGCCGGGAAAAAAGGGATCACGATCAAGGACATCAAATACGATTTCTGGACTCTGGACAGCGACGGGTTCCAAGTCGTCATCGACACCTTCGACGACAATCTGAACTCATTTCTTTTCGGGACCAATCCCGGCGCGGCGAAGTTCGACATGCAGATCGGGGCCGATGGGGCAGCGGGCAACACCAACTGGAACGGGATCTGGTATGTCGCCACCCACATTAACGACGAGGGCTGGCAGGTGGAAATGGCGATACCCTTCAAAACCCTCCGCTTCTCGAACAAACCGGCGCAGATCTGGGGTGTCAACTTTGAGCGTCGGGTGCGACGCAAACACGAAGATTCCTACTGGTCACCGCTCGGGGCGGCTTTCCGGCTGGGTCGCGTCTCCCTGGCGGGTCAGCTCGAAGGCATTGAAGGTATACACCCCGGCCGGAATCTCTATGTTAAGCCGTACCTGAGCAACACGGTTCAGCGGCTGCAGGGCGATGACACGGATATCAAACCGGAAGCCGGGCTTGATCTGAAATACGCGGTCGGGACGCAGTCAACGCTCGATCTCACGTGGAATACCGACTTCTCCCAGGTGGAGGCGGACGAGCAGCAGATAAATCTGACGCGCTTCAATCTGTTTTTCCCCGAGAAACGCCAGTTCTTCCTGGAAAACGCCGGCACTTTCGGCTTCGGGCGGTCCCGGGGTGGATTCCGAACGGATCTGATCCCGTTCTTCACCCGCCGCATCGGTATTTCCGACGACCGCCGGCTGGTTCCGATCCTTGGCGGGGCGCGATACAGCGGCCGGGCAGGGAAGAACTCGTTCGGGCTCCTGAGCATGCAGACCGACGACATCCCGGGAGTGCCGTCGACGAACTTCTCGGTCCTCCGGGTCCGCCGGGACGTTCTCTCCAAGTCCGAAATCGGCGCTTTGTTCGTCAACAAGGACGAAAACGGGGCGGGATTTAACCGGACTTTCGGCATGGACGCGAACTTCAGGCTGTTCAAATACCTCGAAGTCGCGTCATCCCTGCTTAAGACCCAGTCGCCGGAGCTTCAGGGAAAAGACATGGCAGCCAACTTCGAGGTCGCCTGGTGGGACAACCTGCTCGACCTCGAGGTTCGCCACATGAACGTTCAGGAGAACTTCAACCCCGAGGTTGGCTTTCTCCAACGCGGAGCGATGAAGAGGACGAGCGGGATATTCATGCTCACCCCACGGCCGGGTCGGCGGATTCCGTGGGTCCGATACCTTGGGCCGGCCGTCAACATCGACTACATTACGGACCAGCAAGGAAATCTGGAGACACGGCTGCTTCAAGCCGGTTTCAACATGGTTCTGCACAATGGCTCGGAGTTCGCCGTCGGTCGCCGAGCCGATTTCGAGCGACTGGCAAAGCCCTTCAGAATCCGCACCGGGACAGAGATCGCCCCCGGCGACTATGAATTCAACGAGTGGTACCTGACTCTCAAGACTGACAAAAGCCGGTTGTTCTACGGAGAGCTGGGATTGCAGTCGGGGGAATTCTGGAACGGGACACGCGACGGTCGGGCTTTGGGATTGAATGTGCAGCCCGGCTATCATTTCAGCGCGGGAGCCCTGTGGACTCATAACGATGTGACGCTGCCGACAGGACCGTTCGACACCGATTTGGTCGCTGCCCGGGTGGGCTATCTTTTCGCGACGAACCTCTTCCTCAACACGCTGATTCAGTACAACAGCGACCTGCGGGAAGTGAGCACGAACGTGCGCTTCAATTTCATCTACAAACCGCTCAGTGATCTCTTCCTGGTTTACAACGAACGGCGGTCATCGTCGGGGGAAGTGCTGGATCGGGCTTTGATCGCCAAACTGACCTACGTGCTGGCGTTCTAAACACGGACAAAGCAGGGGCAAAGGATCAAAGGGGCATAGGATCAAAGGGGCAAAGGGGCAAAGGGGCATGGGATCAAAGGATCAAAGGGGCAAAGGGGCATAGGATCAAAGGGGCATGGGATCAAAGGATCAAAGGGGCATGGGGGTAAAGGGAAGCTGGGAATGAAGTAGTTGCTGGCTTTTCCCTTTGCCCCTTTGCCCCTTTGATCCTATGCCCCTTTGATCCTATGCCCCTTTGCCCCTGTCCGAGTGAACTAGAACCTCAATCTCAATCCGAATCGAACAGTACGCTCAGGAGCATTGTCGCTGGTGCTGGTGATGTGCATGAAGTTGCTCTCGCTCGCGCTTGTCACTGGATTGCTGAAGTGAGGTGTATTGGTCAGGTTGAAGAACTCGGATCTGAACTCCAGCCCGGTCTGTTCCGTGATGCGGAAATGCCGAAACAGCGAAAAATCCAGGTTGACCCAGCTTGGGCCGCGCAGGATGTTCCGTCCGGTGTTCCCGTAGCAGTCCAGGTTGGTGCAGTCTTGTCCAGGCACCCTGTTGACCGGTGCAAAGGCGGTCGGATCGTAATACGGGCTATCCAGAATGCCGCCCAGGGTTTCCGCCTCGGGTTTCACCTGGTCGGCCGTTTGCGCGTTGTGGCGGGTGTTAATCGTACTGGCTGATCCAACGGTGAAGGGTCTGTTCTCGCTGACCGAGAAGATCCCGTTCACCTGCCAGCCGCCGACGATCTTGGTGAGCAGGCTATCGTCTGCTCCGCGTCCGAAAGGCAGATCGTAGATGGCAGCGAGCTGGAAAACGTGGGGACGGTTGTACCCGGCCTCTGCGCGGTTGCGGTAAAGGATCGCCGGGTCGTTCCACATCAAATCCGCCCATCCGTCGTCGTCAGTCATGTTGATGGCTCTGGAGTAGGTGTAAGCACCCTTCATGAAGAAGCCCTTCGTGAACCGGCGATTCACTGCCACTTGCAGCGAATGATAGTTGGAGCTCAGCCAGCCATCCCAGTACCGAATGGTCGCGGTGCTCCGTGGATAGAGCTGGCGTCCCTCGGTCCCGCCCCCGGGAGGAGCCCAGTTGATCAGGTGATCGGCCAGCTGTCTGGTCGTCTGCGTGCCGACGTAGCCGATTGAGGCGACCACGTCTGAGGGCAGTTTCCGCTCGTAAATCATGTTCCACGACTGGATGTAGCCTCTGTGAATCTTGTCTTCCGGCATTGTCCTCATTTCCACGAACGACGGCAATGGAATCACTGCGCCGGGAGACGTTTCAGGACCGGTGAAGATGGGAATACCCTCTTCCAAAGTACGGAACGGGACCGCAGGGTCTGCGCCCTCGAAGGTTCCGGCAATTGTCAACGGGAAGAAGCCGCGAAGCGGCCGTGCGAAGGGCAGAGGATCATAGGTGATACCGTACCCACTTCGGATTACGTCATTGTCGCTGAGCCGATAGGCAAAACCGACGCGCGGAGCAAAAAGGTTCCTCGAAACCTCAATGTCGTTCTCGAGGATAACATTGAACGTGTCAAGATCCAGAAACTCCATCTCTCTATCGTCGCGAGTGACGAGCGGGTAGTACTCGTACCGCAGCCCTGCAGTGACGGTCAAGTTGGGCGTCAACTGCCATCGGTCGCGGAAGAAGACCGCGTGCTGCCACTCGTTGGCCGTCATGAGCTCCCACTGGAGGCTCTTTCCGACCGAGCTCGGCAGGCCGAGCAGGAAAGCCGCGTAACCGTTAGCATTGGAGGGGCTGACTCCGCCGCCTTTCGACCCCGTCATTTCGATCGGGAATTCGAAGTTGCCGCGCGGGCCGGGTCCGATTTCCGGCTGCCAGTGGATCAGGTCGTGACGGATCGCGTCGTAGCCGAACCGGGTCTCGTGCCTTCCCTTGGTCCAGCTGAAGTTGTTGGTGAAAGTGTAGCTGTCCTCATCGCGGAAGAGCGGGCTCCAACCGTCGACCTGACCGAGAGCCGCGTAACCTCCTATGCCGAATCGAGGCACTCCGCCGCAGCGGTTGACACCGTCGACCTCGCAAGCTCTGGCCTGCTCCGGGGTTGAGTTTGTGCCCGGGATTCCGAGCACGTCCTGGCCGAAATTGCCGGACTCGATATCGGCAGTCAACACTTCCTGGTCCATGTCGTTGACACCGAAGTTCCCGTCCATGAGGAGCGTCGGAGTGATCGTCCAGGTGTGGCCCACGCCATAGACCTTGACGTCGGTCAGACCGCGACCGTCACCCCCTCCGCCGATGGCGCCACCACCTGCAGGGCCGAAAATCGCATCTTTCGCGACCTCCGCGTCCATGAAACTGAACTTACCCCACACACGGTAGTTGTCGTTCACGTAGTAGTCGGCCTTGGCGTCGAAATTGTGGCGGTCGAGCGCCTCAGTGCCGGACCTTTCGAAGTTCTGTGTGAGCCCTTCGAGGTTAGGCAGCGGGACGAGGTCCTGCAAAGTCCGGGCGGAAGGACTGATACGTTCCTGGGGAATGACATTGTTCGGGAAAGGCGTCCGTCCGGATCCATCGGGATTACCGGTAAGCGGATCGTAGATGACCGTGTTCGGCAGAAACGCACTGAAATCGCCTGCCCGCTGAGCGGCGGTTGCGACGGTGACGGTCTGCGTTCTGGCCAGCCCCTGGAAGGTGCCTTCCCAGCCGCCGAAGAAGAAGAGCTTGTCCTTCTTGATCGGGCCACCGAGCGTGAACCCTGTGATGGAGCGTCGGCCGGCCGGGTTGTCGGCCTCACCGTCGCCATCCGTGTCAAGGTAATTGAAGAAATCCCTCGCGTTAAGGGCGCTGTTCTCGTGGTACCCGAAAGCGGACCCGGAAAGCCGGTTCGTGCCTGACTTGGTTACGACCGTCAGGGCTGCGCCTCCCGCGAATCCCTGTTCCGCATCGAAGTTATTGGTGGAGACATTGACGACTTCCACCGTCTCCGAAGGCGGAACATAGGCCGTGTGGTGAGGCAGCCAGATGTTAACGCTTTGGGCGCCGTCTATACGGGTGTTGTTGTTGTTTCGCGCAGTCCCGTTGACGTTCGTCGTGAGAGCGCGGCCCGGCGTGTCGGTAACTGCGTTTTGAAACTCGGCCGGTGTTGCGCCGGGAACCAGGTTAAGCAGGCTCTGATAGTTGCGGTACTGGTTCAACGGCAGATCGGTGATCTCTTTTGTTTCAACCTGCGACTTTACGTCACTGGTGTCGGTTTGAAGCAAGGTGCCTGCGCCCGAGACCGTGATGGTTTCGGCGACTCCGCCGACCTCGAGGTTGACGTCCTGCCGCGTGACGTTACCGACCGTTACGACGACGTTTTCGCTCACGTACTCGCGGAACCCGGCCATCGTCACTTTAAGCGTGTAGGTCCCTTTCGGGACGTTACTGATCAGGAAGGCCCCCGCGTCATTCGTGGCGGCTGTCTGGGTGAAATTGGTTGCCGGGTTGGTGATTGTAACCTCCACCCCCGGAATCGCTCCTCCCGTCGCGTCTTTCACGTTCCCCGACACGGAACCGTACAGGACCTGAGCTTGTACCGTGTCAACGGAAACGAAGGAAAGTGCGGCAAGCAGGATGGCACTCGAGAGAATGCCCATCGGCTTCAAAAGCCGTAAAGCTGTCATTATCCCCTCCTTCTGAAATCGAAGGCTAAACATTGGCGGACGTTAAACAGTGAAGCAACTACTATGGTTTATTAACAAATAATGCAATAATCGTACCGGTGGGTGCAAGGCTGGAGGGAGGGAGGCGTAAAACATTGAGGGGTAGTGAGTTGTCCGGATCGGGACGTTCCGGCGTCTCTGTTTCGCGAGGCCTTTTTCTGTTCAAGTATTTGAATCGCCACGATTCGGCTCCAAATATTTGGAGTCCAACACAGCCGCAAGCGCAGCGTTTTTGCGGAGCGACCCGGCCCGATCGATCAACACCCGCCGGGCTGACAACTGTACAAACTGACATATGGAATCCAGCTTAACCTGCTGTCAGTCTGTCAGTCTGTCAGTTTGTCAGTTTGTCGCGTGTCAATCGATCGGGCCGGGTCGCTCCGCAAAAAACGCTGCGCTTGCGGCGGTGTTGCGC
>RPQK01000454.1 GCA_003819755.1 Acidobacteriota bacterium
AATAGGCCTTGAGGTCCTGCTGCCACTTCTTTCTATCAACACTGTCAAAGTGGGCACCACCTAATTTATGGCGAACCAGCTTCACAAAGCTCTCGTGGGAGACTGAATGACCTTCTACGTGGAATGCTAGTTCATTGCGAAACATCGAGAGGGGGAGCCAGATATGTCCATGAAGTGCGCCGATGCCATGATCTCCGGCCTGACAAAAAGATGGCTTGAGCACCAAAATCCTCTCCACATAAGCTATGCCTTCTTCACTTGCCCCGGGTAATGAGAGCTGGATACCCAACTCGTCACACAGATCAAGTAGCAGCGGATGACTGTCAAATAACCACTTAAACAATAGTGTGGAGGCGTCTCGCGTGTCGGAGTTGGACATCGTAGTCTGTGTCTGCCACCGCCGCAGCTTGGTCAGGTCATCCCGAAAAAGCTGCCTTCTCTCTATATTGAGGGGCATGACCGATCGCTTACCATAGGTCGATATCAGTTCCTGCTCGGCGGCCTGCGTGAGGCCATGCAGTTCTTCGGCCGAGAGCGCTCGGGCAAGGAACAGGTTGGCAACTCTTCCCACAAAGCTCCCGACACGCTCACCATCAATCATCGCTCCGGAGATGGTTAATGGTTCGGTCAGGTCACTAAAGTTCGTGGGACCCTCTCGGAAGGAATACGTCACTGCCAAATCGTTCGCCGAGTAAATCGTCATCTCGGCGACCGTAACAATGTTGTTACTTGGATCAACCCCGATCAGAAGCCTCTTCCCGGCTGTGTGTGAGAGCTGAGCTGTTGCCGTTAGCCTTCTTCCCGCATCGTCCTGAATATGAATCGTCAGACTGCGAGACGCAACACTCGTAATTAGGGAGATCTTCATGCCAGTGCGACATTGTCGCAGGCTACCCAGCAGGATCTGTTCACCGCTTTGTTCCGACTGAAGGTCAATTCCAAGTGTGACGCCCTCCATCAGGAGGTTTCCAAAGCCATCCAGCCTGCCTAGAGACGCGTACCCGCTTTCGGAAAAGCGGACGCTGGCACCGACACCGAGAATCGGAGCTTGGTACAGTTGAGGTGATTGAAGTGTCGTGGAATTCATATTTACCGCCTAACTATTAATTCGTACCGCCATTTTGCTTGATATCGGATAATACAGGGGTTTTCAAGCAAAATTGCCTGGGGCGGTTATTGTCAAGTGCTTGGGAAGGTGATGGATCGTTCCGTGGTCTATGAAAGGCAATGTGCCCGGATGCTTACGGTATAACGACCACTTCCGTCTTAAACGAGCAGGCCGATGCGAGTGGGTGCCGCGCTTTTGATTACGTCGGACGGGGAACCGGCAGACCAGAGCAAGGTGATGACTCGGTCGGGTGGGACGAATCCAAATGCGGTAGACTGTTCCGAAATGTCGAAAAGGGCCTCGCTTCCACTGGTTCTGCTGCTTCTGCTGGCGGCAGGCATCGGCGTCTGGCATTGGGACCAGGATTTTGACGACGCCTTTATCGGCTATCGGATTGCCGCGCACATCGGCGAGGGCCTGGGCTGGACCTACAACGCGGGAGAGCGGGTCAACAGCGCCACTTCGGTTCTGTGGACCGTACTGACGGCGCTTGGCTACCGGGTCGGGGGCAAGGCACCGGAGGCCGCCAGGCTGCTTTCGGTCGTCGCGCTAACGCTGCTGGCCCTCGCGTCCTGGCTTCTGATCCGTCCCCTGGTCTCAGTCTGGACCGCCTTTGCCGGGGTCCTCATCCTGATCACCAGCCCCCTGGTCTTGCGCGCATGGGGCATAGAGACGATCCTCTATTTGGCCTTGGCCGTGTTCGCGCTCTGGATAAGTCAGGCGGACAGGCCGCGCCTCCTCGGAATCATCCTCGGCGCCGTAATCCTCTGCCGGCCCGATGGAGTGCTCCTTGCCGGCATAATACTGGCGGATCAATGGCGAAGGAGCCGGAGGTTTCCCTGGTCGTCGGTGCTGTTCACGGCTATGTTGCCCGGGGTCTGGGCGGCGTTCTCGCTCTTCTACTTCGGCAGCCCGTTCCCCAACACGCTCTCCGCAAAGATGGCTCAAGCGCGGTCAGGCCTCTGGAAGCTCGGAGCCCCCTGGCCGTTCTCGGAGCTCCCCGGCTTCGTCATCGGTTTGGGCTGGTGGATAAAGCGGCTGTACAACTGGCTGATCCTGATGTTCATTGGAGCGCTGGTCGTTCCGGCCATCGTAACGGTGCGCCGCTGGCCGCGCGTCTTGTGGATGCTGGTTACCTGGGCCGTGCTCCACGTAATCGCCTATTCGATCCTTGGTGTTCCTCATTACCATTGGTACTATGCGCCCGTTTTTCCAGCGTTTTCGGCACTTCTCGCGTGGGGCGCGTTCACGGCTAGTGAAGCAGCGGGCCGCCGGTGGTTTATGAAGGGCCCGGTCGGGGTCTGCCTTTTCATGGTTCTGCTGACGCACCTCGTTCTTGCCTATACGATAAAGCCCGCCGCCGGTATGTTCACCCGGGAAACCGCCTATCGGGAACTCGGACTTTGGCTGGGGGAAAACACGCCGGCAGCGGCCCGTATCGCGGCCGCGGAGATCGGAGTAGTCGGCTACTACTGCAAGAGACCCATGGTCGATATCGGTGGGCTGATTCATGAGGAGGGTCCCCGGTACCTGAGGCAAGGGGATCGAAGCTGGTGGCTCAAAGTCCGGCAGCCGGATGTGATCGTGATACACGAACCGGTCTGGCCGATCGAGCGACCCTCGCTCGAAGACCCGCGTTTTGGACAGTGGCATGATTTCGAATTCCCCGGCTACGGCAAGATCCGGCTGCTCCGGCGCACCGCGTCGCCGTAACCCCCGGTGGATTCGGGAACTCCGCTCTGATAAAATTCCGCTTTTCCCTAAAGGAGGAGGCAAACAGGAATGGCCAAGATGAATTTCGGTGGTGTCGTTGAAGAAGTCGTCACAAGAGAAGAGTTCCCCCTTGAGAGAGCCCACGAAGTATTGAAAAACGAGGTAATTGCGGTCATCGGTTACGGCGTTCAAGGACCGGCTCAAGCTCTCAACATGCGCGACAATGGCTTCAGCGTCATCATCGGCCAGCGCCCCGAGGAGACCCAGTATTGGGACAAGGCCATCAAGGACGGCTGGAAGCCCAAGGAAACCCTGTTCCCGATAGTCGAGGCCGTCGAGCGCGCGACTATCGTGCAATACCTTATTTCGGACGCAGGCCAGAAGGCTCAGTGGCCGGTCGTGAAGCAGGGGCTGAAAAAGGGCGATGCGCTGTATTTCTCGCACGGGTTTTCGATCGTTTACCGCGATCAGACAGGCGTTATTCCTCCGCCGGAAATCGATGTGATCCTGGTTGCACCCAAGGGTTCGGGGACGTCGGTACGGCGCAATTTCCTGGCTGGCAGCGGCATCAACAGCAGCTTCGCGGTTTTCCAGGATGCGACCGGGCGGGCCAAGGAACGTACCCTCGCTCTCGGCATTTCGATTGGCTCCGGCTTCCTCTTTCCGACCACGTTTGAACAAGAAGTGTGGAGCGACTTGACGGGAGAAAGAGGAGTCCTGATGGGCGCGCTGGCCGGCGTTATGGAAGCCCAGTACGACTGCTTGCGCCGCAACGGCCATTCGCCCAGTGAGGCCTTTAACGAAACCGTCGAGGAGCTCACCCAGAGTCTGATCCGGCTGGTAGGCGAGAACGGCATGGATTGGATGTACGCAAATTGCAGCACGACGGCGCAAAGAGGCGCTCTCGATTGGCTGCCCAAGTTCAAGAAGGCCGTCGAGCCGGTCTTCGAACAGCTGTATCGGCGCGTCAGGGAAGGCGAGGAGACGCGGATTGTTCTGGAATCGAACAGCGCCCCGGACTATTCGAAGAAGCTCGGCGAGGAGCTGGCGCGCATGCGCAACTCCGAGATGTGGCAGGCCGGCGCCGCTGTCCGCCAGTTGCGGCCGGAGAATTGGAAGAAGTAGTTCGGATTTCCAGGCTGCTGGGCTGATTTATCCACGAACCAACACGAACCAACACGAACAGAAGCGTCTCTGTTCGTGTTTGTTCGTGTTGGTTCGTGGATAAATCGGCCCGGCAGCCCAAGGGCCATCCTTTACTCCGCCACTGCCACCATCTCCTTGCTCTCCGGCCGGAAGACCAGCTTGTAGACGATGCTGTCCACGATCGCATCCCAGCTCGCCTCGATCACGTTGTAGGACACGCCGAGCGTGGTCCAGGACTCCTGTCCATCGGTCGATTCAATCAAGACGCGGACCTTGGCGGCCGTTCCGCTGCGGGCATCGAGCACGCGCACTTTGTAGTCGATCAGGTGGATCTTCTCTACCTCCGGGAAGAATCGGGTGAGGGCTTTCTTGATGGCGCGGTCGATCGCGTGAACGGGTCCGTTTCCGTCCGCTGCCGTGTGTTCGTCCAGTCCATCTACGGAGACCTTTACGGTAGCCTCGCTGATCAGCGAGCCGTCGGGTTCGCGGTCCAGCAGGACCCGGAACCCTTTGAAGTGAAAAAGGTCCTTTGATTTACCCATAAACTCGTGGACCAGGAGTTTGAAGCTCCCTTCGGCTCCCTCAAACTGGTAACCCTCGTACTCGAGCTTCTTGATCCTTTCGAGCAACCCGTTAAGGTCGACCTCGTTCACGTCGATGTCGCCGAATTCCTTCAGCTTGTAAGTCAGGTTGCTCTTGCCGGAAAGGTCGGAAACCAGCACCCGGCGGGCATTGCCCACGCTCTCCGGCTCGAGGTGCTCGTAGGTGCGGGAATCGCGGAGGATGCCGCTGACGTGCAACCCGCCCTTGTGGGCGAAGGCACTCTTGCCCACAAAAGGCATGTTGTTCGGAAGGATAACGTTCGCCGTCTCACTGACGTAGTGCGCCAATTCTGCGAGCGCCTTCATCCGCTCCCGCCCGACGGTCTGACGACCCATCTTCAATTCGAGGTTGGGCAGGATGGAACAGAGATTCGCGTTGCCGCACCGTTCGCCGTAACCGTTCATGGTTCCCTGCACCATCGTCGCCCCCGCTTCCACGGCCGCGAGGGTGTTGGCGACGCCCAGTTCAGAGTCGTTGTGAGTGTGGATCCCGACCTTTGGGAAACGGCGGACGAGTAAGTGGACGGCTCCGCCAACAGCCGACGGGAGGCAGCCGCCGTTGGTGTCGCAGGGAACCAGCCAATCGGCGCCGGCCGCGTGCGCAGCCTCCACTACGGCGACGGCGTAATCCGGATTCGCGGCGAAGCCGTCGAAAAAATGCTCCGCGTCAAAGACCACTTCCTTGCCCAGGCTTTTGAGGTAGCCGACACTTTCCCGCACAATCTGCAGGTTCTGATCGAGCTCGATGCCAAGGGCACGGAGGACATGGAAGTCCCAGCTTTTGCCGACGAGGGTGACAACCGGGGTTTCGGCTTCGACCAGCGCCCGAATATTGGGATCCTGATCGACCGGATTTTTCCAATGCCTGGTCATTCCGAAGGCAGCGATTTTGGTGTTTCTCCACGGGTGGTTCTTGGCCCGATCGAAGAACCGAACGTCCTTGTCATTGGACCCCGGCCAGCCTCCTTCGACGTAATGCATGCCGAACTCGTCGAGCTTTTGGGCAATGTGAAACTTGTCATCTACGCTGAGCGAGACGTTTTCACCCTGGGTCCCATCTCTCAGAGTGCAGTCATAAACCAGAACTTGATTGTTGTCGTTCATTTCCTATCCTTCCCGGACTAGTGCCGTTGTCATCGATTGTTCTTTTCGCCCGCGACGCCGCGCGTCAAGGCCAGCTTGCCGGTCCGATGGACCTCGCTGATCCCGTAGACGCCCATGTTTTGAAGGAAAGCGTCGACTTTCTCCGACTGGCCGGTGACCTCGAAAATATAGCTCTGAGGGCTGGCGTCAACGACGCGCGCCCGGAAGACCTCCGAAAGCGCCAGCACCTCAGCTCGATTCTCCTCTCGGATCTGAACCCGGACGAGCGCCATCTCTCTCACCACATGCACGATCGGGTTGTAGGGGATCACGCTGATCACGTCGGCGAGCTGGCTCAACTCGTTCGTTATCTGCTCCAGCTTCTGTGGTTCGGCCTCGGTGGCGAGTGTAATGCGTCCCCTGGTCGGGTCACTGGTCGGCGCTACATTCAGGCTTTCGATGTTGCATTCCTGCTGTCCAAAAAGGCCGACGACCCGGGAAAGGACCCCGGCCTTGTTCTCGACCAGCAGGGACAGGATTTGGGCCATACTTTTCACTCCTGGACCGGCAACACGCCGATCCCATTTTCCCGTCGCTCCGCGCAGAACTCTCCGGTTTACTTCTTTTGGGGGATTGGGGTTCTTTACGGAGCGACTGGATTTAACCGATCTCGGCTAAATCCCTCCGCAAAGAACCGGAGGTAATGACGATGATAATTGCTGGAACAATGCCCGGAACGACAGACCACGGCGTCGGCGCTACTGTCTGGTTATAGTCGGACCTGAAACTGTGCATCGTTCCTGAATTTCCTATAACAGGATATTGTTTTTTGCCCCTCGGGGCAAGTGACAAGATGAGAAGCACAAT
>RPQK01000455.1 GCA_003819755.1 Acidobacteriota bacterium
CACGCCCTGAAGACGATGGAGGGTTGTCGTTCCATTCAGTCTCCACGCACACTGGGCGCCCGGCCGGAATTCCTCGGATTCGGTGCACTGATCCTCAGCCAGGAGTCCCGCCTTGGCTCACATCATCCCCATCCCTTGGGTCATCGCTCCGGCGTGGTGAGTCGGTATCGCGGTCAGAACCCCTTGGCTGACCATGATAGCCATCGTGACGATCCCTTCACAAAAGGCCTGCCGACTTTGCCGGCGGTCCCTGCTGTTGCTGCAAAACCAACACCACGTGCCTCCTTTGGAACATGGGCCGGCAAGTGAACCTCGGCTCCTGGGAAAGCCCGGAAGAACGGGCCAAATGGGCGAGAGTCCCGGGACGCGGCCAATGTGAGCGTTCAGTGAACGACCGAGCAACGGTCAGGATCCCGGGAAGTAGATTATGGATTGGTTCTTGCATTTGAGCTTTCTCATGACGCGGACGGTTTGGGTCTTTCTGTCGTTAGCGTTCGCATCAGCGATGCTGAACACGGCTGTCGCCAAGCCGTCGGACTTTCGCTCTGATCTCGAAAAGGAGTTGGACGCCCAGGTCGAACGGGCAGAAGTCCTTCTTCAGGCCGGCAGGCTGTACGACGAGGCCGACCGGTTGATCGAGCAGGGTGAGCGCGAAAAGGCCCGAGGAATGCTGGCCCGGGCACGGGACACCATCGTGGGAACGAATGAAGAGGTGTTCTACCAACCGAACATCTACGCCTACTTCATCAAGATCAGCAACCGGATCTCAGAACTGGGTGACGGCTCCATGGACCTCTTCGACGCCTATCACGCGCCCGCTGATGGCAGGCTGAGTGTGGCCCGGTTCCTGGCGTATTTCCAAGACGACGGGAAAAGGCTGGTCCAGGATGCGTTAAAACGCCTGGCGCCGAACGAGGCCATGTTCCGGGAAAGGTTCAGGGCGGAAAACGTCCCGGAGAGCCTGATTTACCTTGGGCTGATCGAAAGCGGCTTTGACCCGGTCGCCCTCTCCCCGGCCGGCGCTCGAGGAACGTGGCAGTTTATGAAGGGAACGGGACTGCGCTACGGGCTCAGTCAGGCTGCGGCCGGTGACGAACGAACCGATACGGCAAAGTCCACTCGCGCAGCTGCCCGGTACCTGAGCGATCTCAACCGGATCTTCGGCGACTGGCTGCTTGCGCTCGCTGCTTACAATGCAGGCGAGCACCGGATTCTGCGGATCACCGAGAAGACCGGAATCAGAGACTTCTGGGAACTCCGACGACGAGGCCTGCTTCCCAAGGAGACCTCCGATTACGTCCCCGCTGTCCTCGCCGCTGTGCAGTTACTCCAGGGGAAAACGGAAACGGCGATATCGAAAGCCCCTGCGTCGTGACACCCGAGCGGCTGTCGTTTCTTGTCAGTCGAATACAAGAATCCGAACATGACGCTCTGGGCTCCATCCGAGCCCCAGGCAAAGGAACAAACAGTGCACAAGCATTGAGAGCGAGCGAGTCATCGGTGGCGTTCAGTTGCTTCTCGGCAGCTGGTAATCTGGGGGTAACACAAGCGCAGGGGCTGTTCCCAACCTCACGCCCCCCTCGGTTGCTTCCCTAAATTCTAAAGACCCGAAGGAGGTTTCCAGCTATGCACCATTCGAGTGACATGATCAAGACCCATCCGCGAAAGAGCGAGGTGGACATCAACTTAATTGAGGAGAGTGACCATGCAAAAAGATCCTGTCTGCGGAATGCAGGTTGACCCCAACAAAGCAGCCGGCCGAAGCAGCTACGAAGGTAAGGAGTACTACTTCTGCTCACCCGCCTGTAAACAGAAGTTCGATAAAAACCCGGCCCAATACGCCGGTCAAGCCGCTTCACAGACCGCGGGGCATTAGGCCCCAACAACCGAAAGACAAGAGTACGCGGCAGCCGCTCACCCAAAGCGGCTGACCGTGCTTTTGTTTATCTCCAGGAACCAGGTTATGGCGACGCGAGAAACGACAACTCAGGTGACCGACCCCGTATGTGGCATGACGATATCGACCGACGAGGCGGTCGGAACACACAAGCACGAAGGTAAGACCTACTACTTTTGCAGTAACCAGTGCCTGGAGCGCTTCCGGGAGGATCCCGAGAGCTTCCTTGCCCCGGGAGCGAGTTCCCGAGACGAGGTAACCCTGGAGAAGACAGGACCCGGGACGATCTATACCTGTCCCATGCATCCGGAGATTCGCCAGGGGGAGCCCGGGGCTTGTCCCAAATGCGGGATGGCCCTTGAGCCCGAGACGGCTGCAGCGCCCGCGACGCGCGTCGAATGGACCTGCCCGATGCACCCCGAAATCGTGCGCTCCGAGCCCGGAAGCTGCCCGATCTGCGGTATGGCGCTCGAACCTCGGAGCGTGATGATCGAGGAGGAGAACCCCGAGCTCATAGACATGAGCCGAAGGTTTTGGACGTCGGTCGTCCTGACGGTCCCGATCCTCGCCCTGATGATATCCGACCTGGTTCCGGGGAGCCCGCTCCGCCACGTTTTCAGTCCCTCCACCCTGGTCTGGGTCCAGTTCGCCCTGGCAACTCCCGTCGTCCTGTGGGGAGGCTGGCCGTTTTTCGAACGGGGTTGGAAGTCGGTCGTGAACTGGCACCTCAACATGTTCACGCTGATCGCGCTCGGGACGGGTGCCGCCTATTTCTACAGCGTGATCGCCACCTTCTGGCCCGGGCTTTTCCCGCCGTCGTTTCGCGATCCTCACACCGGGACCCTGGCTCTCTACTTTGAGCCGGCTGCAGTGATCGTCACTCTCGTGCTACTCGGGCAGGTGCTGGAGCTGCGAGCGCGGAGCCAGACCTCGAGCGCCATTCGAGCGCTTCTCGGGCTGGCACCCAAAACCGCTCGGCTGGTTCATCCAGATGGCCGTGAGGAAGACGTCGCGCTCGAGCAGATTAAGCCAGGCGACCGTCTCCGCATCCGTCCCGGAGAAAAGGTTCCGGTGGACGGGGTCGTCCGAGAGGGATCGAGCTCCATCGACGAGTCGATGGTCACGGGCGAATCCGTGCCTGTCGAGAAGGAACCCGGAAGCCGGGTCACAGGAGGCACCGTCAACGCGACGGGCAGCCTGATCATGGAAGCCGAACGCGTGGGGGCGGATACGTTACTTGCCCAGATTGTCCGGCTCGTGGGCGAGGCGCAGCGGTCACGGGCACCGATCCAGCGCCTGGCTGACAGGGTGTCGGCGTGGTTTGTGCCTGCCGTCGTCGTCGTCGCAGTGATGACATTTATTGTGTGGGCTGTCTACGGATCGGAAGCCCCGTTGGCGCACGCCCTGCTCAACTCCGTGGCGGTTTTGATCATTGCCTGTCCGTGTGCGCTCGGCCTGGCCACACCCATGTCGATCATGGTCGGGACGGGGCGCGGCGCGCAGGCGGGCGTTCTTGTGCGTAACGCGGAGGCGTTAGAGGCCATGGAGAAGATCGATGTCCTGATCGTGGACAAGACCGGCACGTTGACCGAGGGCAAGCCACGACTGGTGACCGTCCGGCCTGAGCCGGGATTCACGGAGTCCGAGTCGCTGCGACTCGCGGCAAGCGTGGAGCAGGCGAGCGAGCACCCGCTTGCCTCCGCGATCGTTGCCGGAGCAAAGGCGCGCAGCGTCGCGCTGTCCCGTGTCGACGGTTTTCAGTCCGTTACCGGGAAGGGTGTGACTGCAACGGTGGACGGCCGTGCGGTCGCGGTGGGAAACGCCAGGCTGCTCGAGGGCCTGAAGCTGGACGTCAAGGGGCTTATCGACGAGGCCGAGGCTCTTCGACGGGAAGGCCAGACGGTCATGTTCGTCGCCATTGACGGCCGTCCCGCTGGGCTTCTCGGTGTGGCGGACCCGATCAAAGAGAGCACGCCGGAGGCCATCCGGCTCCTCCACGAGGAGGGCATCCGGCTCGTCATGCTGACCGGGGACAATCGAACGACGGCGGAATCCGTCGCCCGCAAGCTGGGAATCGACGAAGTGGAGGCTGACGTGCTCCCCGAAAGGAAAGCCGAGGTCGTCAAACGACTTCAAGAGTCCGGCCATATGGTGGCGATGGCCGGCGACGGGGTCAACGACGCTCCGGCGCTTGCGCAGGCCCAGGTCGGCATTGCCATGGGCACTGGAACGGATGTGGCGATCGAGAGCGCGGGAGTGACCCTGGTCAAAGGCGATTTGCGAGGGCTGGCTCGTGCCCGCCGGCTCAGCCGGGGAACGATGCGGAACATCCGCCAGAATCTCTTCTTTGCCTTCGTTTACAACGCCCTTGGAGTCCCGATTGCGGCCGGCATCCTCTACCCGTTTTTCGGCCTGCTGCTCAGCCCGATCATCGCCAGCGCAGCCATGACGTTCAGTTCGGTCTCCGTGATCATGAACGCCCTTCGCTTGCGCCGGCTGCCGCTGTAACAAAACAAGAGCCGTTTCGAGAACCACTTCATTTCGACCCGCCTGGTCGATCCGCGATCCAAAAGGAATCTATTGCTGGTGTTAGCGTGCCTCGGTCTGCTGCTGAAACTGAGCGAAATGGACATATGGCGCCCAATTTGGTTAGAGCGTGTTCGCCGTTGAAAATCCAAAGCGCGTGGCTTGGCTTCTTGGTTTTGAGGTCCGTAGGACTGACACATGGGCGCCCGTGCCCTCGGCAGTCACGTGTCAGTCCTACGGACCTTGCTCGGGCCGTGATGCCCGGGTTTCTATAGACGTATCAGTCCTACGGACCTCAAAACCAAGAAGCCAAGTCACGCGCTTTCAGATTTTGATTCCAGTAGGATCCGACTCTAATTATCTGGCGCCGGAACCGCCGGTTGAGTGGCTCGCCCCAAAACGGCGAGTCACTCAACCAGCGATTTTCAGGCGCCAGATAACCAGATAATTAGAGTGCGGCCACAATCCAGGCCCCTCGGGGCGCAGGCGTCTCGCCCAATGCTATTTACCTTTGTCGACCCTGCTGGCGCCAAGCCATTTGGAGTGCGGCGGCAACGAGCGGCCGACGCTTTATCAGGCCTCGAGGCGACGCCGCTTTCCCCTGTGCAAGAGGAGCCGATCCTATACTGAGGCCGTCTGGCTCGATCTTGCATAGGGGAAAGCGGCGTCGCCTCGAGGCCTGATAAAGCGTCGGCCTCTCGTTGCCGCCGCACTCCAAATGGTCTGGCGCCCGTGGCGCTTCAGAAAAGTAAATGGCAGGGGGGCGTCTTGCCTGCACTCCCAAGGGCCTGGATTGTAGAGACAGGAAGGGCTGAGGTCGCCGGGAATCGCCGATAGATCCGCGTAAAAGTAAATTATAAAGGCACCGGAAAATCGCTGCTCAACCGCCGCTGACTCGGAACCTTCTCACCGCCTTAGTGGTCATTTCCATAAATACGATGATGTATCGAGCAGCGGGCACGATCTGTTTGTAGTTCGTTCCAGTCGTCGACAGAGCCATGATGAACCGCGTTGTGATGAACATAGTTCGCAATACATCACCGAATTTTCGGACCGGACCACTTAGTCACTGCGAAGACACTCACGACTCAGGGACACTAGTCAGCGCGCGTGCCTGCTGAACCTACTCTGCCTTCAGACCCGACGCATCGCTTGACGGACTCTCGTGATAGGAGGCGGCCAGCCACTTGCCGTTTTTCTTCACGTAAACGGCGCTGGCGACAATATTCGCAGGGACCTTCATTCCCTCGCAGGTCGCGTCCTGCTTAGCCTTGTAGGTCACCAGCACCGTGTCGCTGCTGATCTCGCGAACCTGCCAGTCAGAGAGCGAGAAATTGCGGACTTCGCACGGGTGGGCGGTCAGTTCTTTGACGTACTGCTCCCTGCTGAAATTCACCCCCTGCGACGTGATGTTCACAGCGTCCTCAGTCAGGTTCTTCTCGAAAACCGTCATATCCTTGTTTTTCCAAGCCTCCCAGAGGCTCTTTTCGATGGACGTCACGGTCGATTTGACGACGTCCTGAGCGAACAACGAGTTGGCAAAGACAAAGCACAGGCACAGCACGAGCCCGGATGCCAGAATACGGCTCTTTTTCATGTTGCTCTCCTTGTTAATAGACATCGCCTTATACTAGCGTGTGCCAACATTTTGTACAAACCGGAAGTGATTGGTGACACGTTCCCCGATGTGGGCGCAAATATTTAAAATAAAGGGTCAGGAGAGCAGGCCTCTAAGCGGCTTTGTCATTCTGCCCCGCTTCGGGCCCCCGTCTGAGAACTTCTTGGAGCACGCTGTTATAATGCGGGATACCGACAGGGCGCCAGTTCATTGTGGCAGATTAGGGACATCAGGTCGCGGAACACAAGTACCGACCGCCCGATTCCTGAATTCGGTCCGAGAGTCGCTGCGGACCAAGAATTGAGAAAATGAGAGATCCTGTATTCTCCACGCGTGGAGCAAAAAGCCGAAACGAAGACGACAGTGAGCGGCCTTCTCTGGTCGGCCACCGGCTGGGTTCCTACCAGGTTCTCGACTTGATCGGATCCGGAGGAATGGGGGACGTCTACCGAGCTCGCGATACTCGCCTGGGCCGAA
>RPQK01000456.1 GCA_003819755.1 Acidobacteriota bacterium
CTTACCTGGCCGCTGTGGTCTTGACTGCCGCTGCGGCTTTCATCAAATCCATGACCAGCTCGCTGAACGCCTGTTCGCGTTCAGGGCCGTCCATCCGCAGGAGAGCCGAGGGGTGGACCGTTGCGAGCAACAAGGGCGCCCACTCGGTCTGGAGCACCTTCCCCCGTTCCTTGGTTATTTTGAAGCCGGTCCCCATTAAGCTCTGCGCGGCCGTCGCTCCCAGGCAGACGATAATTCGAGGTTTGATGGTGGAGATTTCGGACTCGAGCCAGGGTCGACACGCCAGGATCTCACTCCGCCGGGGCTTGTCATGCAGCCGCCGTTTTCCGCGCGCCACCCACTTGAAGTGCTTCACCGCGTTGGTAACGTAGACCTGTTTACGCGGAATTCCGGCTTCGGACAGGGCGCGGTCGAGCAGACGGCCGGCGGGTCCGACAAACGGGCGGCCGCTCCTATCCTCCTGGTCCCCCGGCTGCTCTCCGATGAGCAGCATGACGGCCTTCTCCGGACCTTCGCCAAACACTGTCTGAGTGGCATTCTGATAGAGATCGCAACCCCTGCAGTTCTCCGCTGCTTCCCGCAGATTCGGCAGATGCGGCGTTTCCGGGAGGAAGGGGCGAGCGGTCGGAAACTCGCTTCTCTTTTCTTTGGGCATGGCTTTCAAGCGGGCCAGGAATGACGGGGTTCCGACTTCAAGCTTACCATTTCAACTTGGGCGACCCGTAACCCTTGGCCCACCCGGCTTGGCTTCCCCTTTGCCGCAGTCGGCGTCATAATCCTATCCAGTGCTGTTCGCTCCTTTCTACTCTGCCTGAATTTCGCCCGGCTTCCGCCGGCCAGGGAAATTTTTCCCGGCCTGATGCTCTGCCTTTGCCCTCAGCGCTTTGTTTTTCAATAGGTTTAAGGCTGGCCTTTCGCTTGCAAGTCTTTATAGTAGAAAGAGAGGAGAAACGAGTATGAATAAACTGAAAATGCTGTTTCGGCGGCATCTTTATGCGGCGGTCATAGGGCTTCTTTTTTGCGGTGTGACGGTTCAGGCCCAGGTCACCCGCGAGCAGACCATCGACAAGGTCAGAAGCGCCTTGGTGAAGCTCCCCTATTACAGCGTCTATGATCATCTGGCCTACAAGCTGGAAGGCCGGACAGTCACCCTGATGGGCGCCGTCACTCGTCCCACGCTGAAGAAGGACGCGGAGGCGGTCGTCGGAGATGTGAAGGGTGTCGAAGAGGTCGTGAACAACATCAAGGTCCTGCCGCTGTCGAGCGCCGATGACCAGATCCGCCGGGCGGTTTACCGGGCCGTCTATAGTAGAGGAGGGTTGGAAAAGTACGCGCTTGGCGCCAATCCGTCCATCCACATCATCGTAGAGAACGGAAATGTCACGTTGGAGGGCGTGGTGGCGAACGAGACGGACAAGAACCTGGCGGGGATCCAGGCGAGAGGCGTGGGCGGAACCTTCACGTTCAAGAACAATTTGCGGGTAGAATCAGAATCATCGAATGCCGAATGATGATGCACTCTCCGCTCAAGCCGTGAAGCGTTTGCAGACAGAGAAGATCATCTGGATGGCGACTGTCCGCCCCGGCGGTCGCCCGCACCTGGTCCCCGTCTGGTTTGTGCTGGTCGAAGGAAGAATCTACGCCTGCATCGACCCGGACAGCGTGAAGGGGAGGAATCTCAAAGAGAACCCGAACATTTCTGTAGCCCTCGAGGAAGGGAAACACCCGTTGATATGCGAGGGCCAGACCGGTTTTCCGCCAAAACCCTGGCCGGCGGCTGTCGTGGGGGCTTTCCTATCGAAGTACGAATGGGATATCAGCACCGACGATCGCTATTCGGCCCTGATCGAGGTGACGCCCGTAAAGTGGATGAGTTGGTGAGGACCTTTTTTATCCACGAATTACACGAATTAACACGAAATCAATTCGTGTTAATTCGTGTAATTCGTGGATGAAAAATTTCTGTTCCTAAACCACGCCGAACTCGTGCCCGATTGCCCGGACGGGTATCCGGTCGTCTTCGGATCGGGCAACAGCAAGAAAGCGTTCAATCGGCTCCATCCGCGGCTCCCGGCTTAGCCTGAAGGTCTGATGGTGGACTGGCAGGAAGTGGATCGCACCGACCTCGTTCCCCATCTTCCACGCCTGTTCTGGACTGCAGTGGTTGCGGATATAAGGGTTGTAAGCGCCTATCGGCATGATTGCCAGATCGATTGGTTTGCTGGACTTCAGGGCACGCAGCCGCGTGGTCAGGGCCGTATCTCCCGCAAACATGACGCGATAGCGACCGGCTTCCAGCATGTAGCCGTTGTAGCCCCGATAATGATCGTTGCGCAGGCGAGCGCCCCAATGTTTTACCTCAAAAGCAGCGCACAGCACCGGGCCGATCCTTGTCCTGTCACCCCATCGAAGCTCGTGCACCGAACGATAACGATTGGTTCGCAACAGGTCGCTCGTTCGATAGGCAGTAATAACGTCGCTTTTCGAGTTCTCCAGGCGTCTAAGAGACGGGATGTCGAAGTGATCCATGTGGGCATGTGACAGGAGAACCAGATCAACGTGAGGTAGGCGCTCGAACGGAACCGCCGGGTGGACCAGGCGCTTGAAACCAACGGTAACGGGCCCGAGCCCGATACCGATCTTCGGGCCCAGCACCGGATCCGTCAGGATGGTAAATCCGTCAATTTTGAGCAGGACAGTAGTGTGGCCGAGCCAGGCCGCAAAGAGTCCCTTATCGGGCCATTTGCGCGGGTCCGGCCATCGGGCTGGAGCAAGGATTTCGGCCGACATTTCCTCCAGCATCTGATTCCAGAACCGTGGGGCATGGCCATAGAGAAACAGCCCGACGCCGGAGCCAAGAGCCGCCGCCAGACGAGCCAGTGTGATCCGACGGCTAACCTTGCGCGGGCTGTTGAGATGAGGCTTCGAACTTGCTTCTGACCCGTTCATTCCAACGAGAACCTGACTCCCCCGCCAAATACGAAATCCGAATTGTCCGCAGCGATGACCTTCGCCTGGACATAAGGACTCCATCATCCCGCCTTAAATCCGAGACCGAAGAGAATGTTCGCGGCTGGGTCCGTATCCGAACCTGCCCATCAGGATTATTGTACAGGACACCGAGCCCGAGTCCTGCCCAGGTGGGGTTGAAGTAGAGGCGGCCGGCGAGCGGGATATTTTCCCGCGGGGAACCCGAGAATCCCGTGACACCTTTTCGGGCTTGTTCGCATCTATTCGTCAAGTATTCACACCACAACCCCCCTGGATCCTGTCACAAGTCAAGGAGGACTTATGAGGAGAGTATTGCTTTTGCAGCTGGCTTGCCTTCTGGCTGTTTCGAGTTTCGTTTACGGCCAGAACGGCCATATGGGGCACCCCATCGATAAGAACATCGTTTTTCCGCACTTTGCGATAGGTGCCGGGGTTAACACTCAGATCATCCTTATGAACCCGCGGCCGGGCAATGAAGTAACCGGAACACTTTTCTTTTTTACCCAAAGCGGCGCTCCGCTCTCGGTAGTGAACAACGGACAATCCGTGAACCAACTCCAGGTGACTCTGCCGCCGGAAGGAATCGAGTTTATCAGCGTCTCCGGCGCTACCGGTCAGGCAACGACCGTCGGTTGGGCGCTGTTGGACGTCACCGGTCCAGGGCAAGGGCAGGATGACCCCAGGACCCGGGTTTTCGGCTCCGTGACGTTCACCACGACCCAGGGAAGCAACACCGTTGGTTCAGTCGGCGTGGTGGCTGGCCGCTATGAATTGGGGGCACACCGAACGGTTGCCGTCCCGGTTATCGTGCAAGGGAATACCATCAATACCGGGGTGGCGCTGGTTAATTCCGGAGCGGCGGCCATGACCATCAGTTTCCAGCTGAAGGACCGGCAGGGAACTGTCGTTCAGGAGGCAGCCACGATCAATCCTCCGATTTCGCCCTTGGCTCCCGGAAACCAGACCGCCCGTTTTGTAACGGAGCTCTTCTCAGGTTTCAACTTCAACAACAACGACTTCCGGGGCACTCTTGTCATCTCAGCCCAGCAGGAGGGCCTGGTTGTCACTGGTCTGCTGTCAACCAATGCTTTATTGACGTCCATTCCGGTGGTGCTGGTGCCCGGCCAGGGGCCGGGCGGCGGGAACCCTCAGACTCACACCGTGAACGACGTCGGATTCACTTTCAATCCGGCGACCGTGACAATCACGGCTGGCGACTCGGTCCAATGGCAGATCGCGAGCATTCACAATGTGGTGGAAGTGACGGAAGCTACCTGGAACGCCAACGGGAACACCCCGAAGGCAGGCGGCTTCTCAACAACGTTCGGCGGTGGTACGGTTCAATTCAATACCCCGGGGACCTACTGGTACGTCTGTTCGCCGCACGCGAGCGCCGGGATGAAAGGCCGGGTTATCGTCAATCCGGCGCAGTAGTAAGGTCAGGAGGGACACAAGGGACACAAGGGACAGAAGGGACAGTAAGGACAGAAGGGACAGAAGCGCCCTAGTCCCTTGTGTCCCTTGTGTCCTTTGTGTCCCTAAAACGCCGTCCGCGCAGCGGCCGGCTGGTGTGCGGCTTCCGATTCCGCTAGAAAGGCCTTCAGCCGGGCGAGAGCCGATACCGCCGGGCCGGGCTTGTCTTCGCTCAGAGCTCCGTAACAGAAAAGCAGGAAGCCGTCGGCCCGGATCTTGCGGGCGAGAGCAATTTTCTCGAGGGTGCTGTCGATTGGCGCCTGCCAGGCGCCAATACCTGCCCATACCTTGCCGCCGAAGCTGAAACCTCGCGCAATGGCCAGTTGATTCTTGAAAACGGATGGGTCCGAGGTGTAGGCCATGGGGCACAGGGCATCGAGGAATCCTTCCTCCATCCAGAGCTTCCAATCCTGGAACTTGCGAGCATAGGCCCGGTCGCTATCCGCGGCTACCGCCGCCGTAACAGTCACTCCAGGTCTTAGCTTCTTAGCGGTGATGCCTAGACGCTGGACCAGCCGGGTTACCTGCCGTCGCCGAAATGCATCCCACTCTGCCGAGTATTTTTGAGTGTAGGCGAGGGGGTTCTTGGCGAAGGCTTTGCTCATGCGCTTGCGTTCGGCCGCTCTTAGCTTCTGATCGATGTCGGTCTTGAACGAATCGATGGCCGCGCGGCCAAAGCCAAATTCGGGGTTTGGGTAGCGGATGTAGTCAAGATGAAGGCCATCGACCGCGTACTTGGAAAGAATATCGGAGCAGACCTGAACCAGAAACTCTCTGACTCGGGGCTCGGCGGGATCGAGGTAGTAGCCTTCGGTCTCGTCAGACCTCTGCCTGATGACTTCGGCAATCCGGTTCAAGGACCGGGGAAAGCTGGCCTTATTTGCGTAAAGCAGGGGTGCCAATTTTGCCGGGACCATCGCCCACTCGGGGTGCCGGGTGAGAACGTGTCCCCGAGGGAGTGTCTCGGTTGAGGGTTCATGGACTAGAAGCGTGTTAATCCAAGCGTGAACCCGGATATTCCTGGACCTGGCCTTCACGAGGACGTAGGCCAAAGGGTCGAAGTCGGGAGGCTGGTCCTTGAGAAGGTCGGAGCGAGGTTCAAGCCGGGAGCTGTAGAAAGCATCTCCCCGGCCTCGAACCTGAACCATCAGAGTGTTGATGCCGCTCTCTGCAGCCTCCGCCACCAGGTTGTCAATGGCCTCCGGCGTGCGCAGGGAGGTGCGAATGACCCACAGGCCTCTCACTTCGTCCCGGGACTCGGCCAATGACACGTCTGCCAGCAAGAAGCACAAAACCACCAGCAATAGAGATCGTGTTGTTGGGTTCACTGCTAGCCCGGATTCTACCGGCTGCTGGTGACATCAAAGCCCACCGTTCCCGCTGATCTCCGGTTTAGGTGGCAAATACGCTAACATGGTTCAAGGCTCAATCTGCTCCCCAATCAGACTTAAAAACAAAGAAAGGAAAACCACCGAAGTGCCTAGGCTTTTGGAGAATCTACCTAAGAATATCAGTAAAGAAGACCAGGACTATCTTAAGAAGTACGGCGAAAGACTGTCGGACTCTACTCAGAACGCGAAATGGATCGGAAGTCAGGATGATCATGAGGAACATGCCGGACAGTCTCTGGTGACGAGGAATTACGAGGTCATCAAGCAATGGGCCGAAGAACGGGGCGCGAAGCCGGCGACGGTCCCCGGGACAGAGCACGGCAGGACTTTAGGCGTTCTGCGTTTCAATTTTCCCGGTTTTGGCGGCAAAGACCTGCAGGAAACCTCCTGGGAGGAGTGGTTACGGACTTTCGACGAGCGTAAGCTTGTCTTCCTTTTTCAGGAGCGCCTGAAGAACGGCAACCAGAGCAACTTCTTTCGCCTCGAGAGCCCGCTCCGGGAAGACGCGTGAGGGTTCCGGGTTCTGGGTCCAGGGTTCGGGGTTCTGGGTTCGGGGCTCAAGGTTAAAGGTTCAACGTTCGGATTCTTCGCTTTTAACCCCGAACCCCGAACCCCGAACCCCGAACCCCGAACCCCGAACCCCGA
>RPQK01000457.1 GCA_003819755.1 Acidobacteriota bacterium
ACTGACAAACTGACAAACTGACAAAGTGACAGGGTGACAAGGTGACAAGGTGACAAAGACGGTTAGTCGCAGGTCACCCCGTCACCCTGCCACCCTGTCACGTTGTCAGTCTGTCAGTCTGTCAGTCTGTCAGTTTGTCAGTTTGTCAGCTTGTCAGCTTGCCAGCTCGTCAGCTCTACCGCTGTCGGCGGCTGAAACCGCCGCCCGACCTCGAGGATCCCTGGGGCGCAGATCGGGACGATCCGCCGCCGCCACCTTCGTAGCGAGGCGCCCGGTAAGAGCCACCCCCGCCGCCGTCACTGCGAGGCGCGCGGTAAGAGGGCGTGGAGTCATATCGGGGCTGCGACCTCTCGTAGCGCGGTTGCGCCTCGTAGGATCGCGGACTCTCGGACCTCGGCTGCGCCTGGTAAGAGCGCGGGCTCTCCTGCCTGTAGGACCTCGGAGCTTCCTGATAACTCCTCGGGCTTTCACGTTCAATCCGGGGCGTGTCGCGGTTTATCCTCGGACTCTCGTAACTCCGGGAAGGATTTTCAGGCCTCGACCGCTCGATGCTCCGCGGGGCTTCCTGAAACTGAGGCCGGATGTCCGAACCCCGGCTCCCTCTCCCGGACTGACCCGAGCTTTCCCCCCGGGGAGTTGAGAAAGTGCCGCTTTCCCGGTTCGATTCCCTCGGCGGAATAGTGATCACGTTCGGGGCCGATGACCGGGAAGACCCGCCCGATTCCGAAGAACGGTCCCTTGGGATAGTCACGAATCCCGACGTTTCCGGCCGGTCGGACGGCCCACGGTTATCGCGCTTTGCCGGCTCTCGGGAGGGGGCCGGCTCTTCTTTTGAACGGCTGGGCGACGGCTCAACCGATCGCCGCTCGGAGCCGGGGCTTGGTCGGGATTCGCTCCCACCCAGCTCCCGGGATTCACGGTTTCCACCACCTCGGTTAGAGGGGGATTCGCTTGACCGATCCGGCGTGCTCCTGCTGCCGCTGCCGCTTTCGGTGCGAGGCCGGTCCGACTCTACTCGCGGTTCGGTCCGCCCACGGCCGAATCTCTGCCAGGTGTTGTCCTGGCGCGACTCGCCGGTATCAATGCGACCGCGCGAGCTGCCGCCTTCCAGACGGTTGGAATTCGTGTCGGGGTTCGGACGGTCGGCCCGATCCGAGCGGTCACCTGCGGTCTTGTCGCTGCTCCGGTCCGGGATGGTGATCGTCCGGTCAGGAGTGCGGCCCAGCCGGTTGCTGTTCGAGAACGTGCCGCCACGCTCGGCATTGCCTCGCCCGCCCGACGGATCGATCTTCTGAACCATCTCCCGCACGCCGGCTTCGCCCTCAACGAAAGAATGACGCACCTCGGGGGGCGTACGGCGGGCGAACATCCGCTCGGAACGCTCGCTACCCGAAACGCGGGTCGGACTGATGCTTCGATCGCTCGATCTGAGGCTATCGCGGGTCGGGACAACGGGCGGGTTGCCGGCAACCAGTTGAGCGTCACGCAGCTCGTGGTCACCCACCCGACGGTTTCGGCCACCAATCCGGCCGCTGACGAAGTCGTCGGTTCCCACGGCAGTGATGCTGTCGCGGAGCCGAGGATTGGTGAAGGCATCCCGGGTGTTGTGACCGTTCGGGCGGCCGCGACCCAGCGGTTCAACCGCTCCGCCGTTATGGATGTTATAGATATTGGTTATGTTGGTGACATTGACCGCGTTGTAATGGTAGCGGTGCCGGCCGTACCACGGGTAGTAGTAGTCGGAGGGACCGATCGGCAGCCACCCTATCGAGTTGTATCCCCAACCGAAACCGAAGGAGAAATGCAGCCTCCCAGCACCGAAACCGAAGAAGCTGACAAAAGCAGGTCCCCAGTGCGGCCGGTAATAGCGATGCACCGGACCCGGCCACCAGTACCAGGCGTTGGCATGGGAGAACCACCGTCCGTAGTGATACGGCGCCCAGCCCCAGGGTTCATAGGACACCCAGGTCCAGCCCCAGTAGGGCTCATAGACCCAACGGCCTTGGCGGTAGGGGGCCCAGTAGGGATCAGCAGCCGGCGCCCAGCACCAATCGTATCCGGGAATGTAGGTCCATCGCCCATATCGGTCCAAATCGTGGACACCGGTGTAGTACGGGCTCGTATAACCGTAACTCCGCGCATTGCGGATGGTATCGTCGCGATTATCGTTCCACTCGTCCCACTCGTCGTGCCCGGGAGCGTTCATCACGCGGTACTCGGGATCGGCTTGCGAGCCGCGGACGACGGCCATGTCGTTCTTCTTGACCCTGACATTCCCGTCAGAGGTATAGACTTCCGCCTCGCCCTTACGGACGATTACCTCCGTTTCGCCTTGCTTGTTGACCTGGATCCGGTAGCGCCCTTCCTTCAGCGGACGCACCGCGACGTTCGGCGTGTCGACCTCGACGTCGGCTTCGTTCTCCTTCAGGACGGTGAGGTTGAGAACTCCCCGCGAGAGCTGGATCTGAATGCGAGATCGGTTCAGGTCGGCAATTCGGGCTTCGCTGTCCTGACCCATCCGGAGGACGTTTGCATGGTCGAGCTGCAGCTCGGTACGTGCCCGTGCCCCCGTTGCGATCTTGTCGCCGGACACCACGGGAGCATTGACAGTCAGAGCAACCCAGTCGCCGGAATCGCCCCGCATACTCGTGACTTCGCCGTTAATCAAGCTAACCCGGGCGACGCCCGGTTCCGGCTCGGAAGCCGTCAAGACCGGAGTTGCGGCAACCAAAAATAAAGCTAAGATGATGAAAACCCCATGATTCCTGCTTCTCATGGCTCGACTCCTTCCACTCGCCTCGACCAGTTTAACACGCGCGGTCGGCTTGGAGGCCCTTATCACTTCCCTGGTCTCCACAGATATAGATGTGAATCAGGGCGCTGAGGTTCAGGAATAGCGCGGACTTCAGGCGGATTGATGACGACTGATTTCCTGGGAGAGCAGGCGTCTCGCCTGCGCTCCCAGGGGAGTCAATCGTCAATTCGTTCAGACATTCGGCGCCGTGGTGAAGTAGGCTGGCTCGTTCCCGGCTTTCCACTTGATGTTGCAGCCGAGACTTGGTTTCTGGTTCGGGTCGACGGGTTGTCCTTTAAGGGTTGTTTCGATCGCCCGTCTGAGGTCTTCGCCGGTGACCGCTTTCCCATTCCCGGGCCGGCTGTCGTCAAGCTGTCCGCGGTAGACCAGCCGGCGCTTCTTGTCGAACAGGTAAAAATCGGGAGTGCAGGCCGCCGCATAAGCCTGCGCGACCTTCTGCTCGTCGTCGTAAAGGAACGGAAACCTGAAATCCAGGCTCTCAGCCATCTCCTTCAGACGATCCGGGGCATCGTCGGGGTGTGAATCAGCGCTGTTGGAGCTGATCGCGACAATAGAGAGCTTGGAGTTTTCGTAGTCTTTTCCCAGTCTTGCCAACTCGTCTTTGACGTGCTGGACATACGGGCAGTGGCGGCAGATGAACATCACGAGCAAGGCCTCTTTGCCGGCAAAGGATTCCCGGGTGAAGATCTTCCCCGAGACCACGTCTTTCAGCCTGAACTCGGGTGCTTCGGTGCCGAGCGGCAGCATGGTTGAGGCAGTTCGAACCATAGTTCCTCCTGAAGAGTAGGATAGCGAGAATGGGGGGTGGGGTAAACAGTGGGGTTGCCGAGGGAGAGGACCTGAAGGACCGGAAGGACCGGAACGACGAGATGAGTTTCACGTCCTTGAGGTCGTTCAGGTCCTTCAGGCTCTTCCCTCCGGCCAGCAATGGTGCCTATAGGGCCCGTGCGCCAACCTCCGCTCGCCGCCCGGCGGCCATTTGGCGGGCGCTTTTCCAAGCGGAGACAAACATGTCGCGGAAATACGTGACTGGCCCGAAGTGTTCGTACTCGGCCGCCGAAAGACCCTTCTCGAGGTAAGCCTGCCGGAAACCGGTGAGCTTCTCGAGCAGCTGTTCCAGCACCACATCCTGGACCGGGTTGAACAGCCGGGAGACGACCGGAAGATCGAGTTCCAGGAGCTTCTCGACCTGCCCCTCCCAGTTCATGGTGATGCAGACATCGCCGCCCACCATTTCCGTGAAGTGCTGCAGGCCTCGCACGCCCCCGCCGATGAACCCTAGTGGGTAGCCGCGATCATGACGAATCTGATAGACCTTCTTCGCGATGACCATGCCCGCCTGGTACAAGACATCCGGGGAAATATCGATGCCGTCCCGGGCCACCTGCTTGCCTAACCACTCATCGTAAATGCCCGTGATCAGCGAAAAATACATGACCGGGCGTTTCCTGGTTTTGGCCGTAATAGAGCGGTACATATCGCAGACGTCGACCATTTGGCTTACGCCCATGATCTCGGTCGCGTTCAGCGGCGTGTTTTCCTCGATCAAGACTTGCATGGCGGCCAGACCGGCCTCAGTGGCCGGGATCTTGATCATCATGTTGGGGCTCATCGCTCGGTTTTTGCGGCCTTCCTCGATGATGACCCGGGGATCTTCCTCGTGGATCGGGTCTCCCTGGATGCTCACGTACCCGTGCTCGCCATTCGTCCGCTCGTAAACCTCCATGAAGATCTCGGCGACCTTGCGGATCAGCTTTCGCTGCAGAATGCAGATCACTTCGTTCTCGTCGGTGCTTTCCTGCAGCGTCTCGTCAAGCAGCCGGCGGGCAAACTCGCCCTCTTCGGGGTGGCTTAGCATTTTCCAGGTATAGGAAGGATTTTGGGTGCAACCGAACGCGCCCGCATCGATGGCCATTCGAGCCTGGGCCCGGGTTACGTTGTTGATCCACATTTTGGTGGGTGTCAGCGCACCGACACGGTGAAAATAGCTCTTCCCCATTTGGTCTACCTCCGGTAAGGGTCGCAGGTAGTTATAAACCAGCGCTTCGGGGGGCACAAGTATTTTTGGTAAGACCAGCGAAAAGGCAGGGGTGAAGGGGCGTGGGATGAAGGGGTGAAGGGATAGACGGACCCCAATGGACGATTGACGATCAAGACGGCGTCTCCCTTCGCCCCTTCGCCCCTTCGCCCCTTCACCCCTGCTTTTATTACTCTCCCGGGCTTTCGGCCAGGGCCCGGTAGTAGTCCTCGACTTGCTTGCGGTACTCTTTCGGGACGTCCTCGTCTTTGGCGAGCCGGACGTTGTCCTTCCGAGCTGCTTGGTTCAGTTCGCGGCTCAGCTTCAGCTCCAGATCGCGAAATCCCTCGATGACCGAGTTTTGCAGCCGGGCGAGCTCGGCCGCATCCTCGAGCATTCGGGACGGCGGCATGTTCTTCATCCTTTTCAGGATGTCCTGAACCTGGGCCGCCAGATCCGGCCTGTCCTTCAGCTGTCGAGCCAGTTCCTGGCCTTCACGAAATCGCAGCTGGAACTCCTTCTCAAACTGCCGCACCTGATCGGGCGTGAGCCGGACGTTGCCCCCAGCGGGGGCTCGTTCACCGAAGTTCACCGCATCCCGCCCGCCGGACGGTCCACCGGCGTACTGCTGCCCGTTGCCCGGCTGTCCCTGGTTGCTGCCCGCCTGATTCCGGCCTGGTTGTTGTCCCGCCTGTTGGCCGGATTGGCCTTGACCCTGCTGACCCTGCTGGCCTTGTTCGCCTTGCTGGCCCTCCTGGCCTTCCTGGCCGCGTTGTGCTTGCTGGCCTTCCTGGCCGCGTTGTGCCTGCTGGCCCTCCGGCTGATCCTTGCCATCCTGGCCCGATTGGCCTTGTTCGTCACGTTGACCTTGCTGGCCCGGCTCGCCCTGCTGGCCCTGCTGGCCTCGCTGCGCCTGCTGACCCCGCTGGTCTCCCTGCTGCCGGCCCTGCTGTTGTTGTTCCCGAGCTCGGCGCTGCATCGCTTCGAGATCCGAGACCAGGTCACCGGTCCTGTTCAGGGCGTCCTCCAGCCTTTCTTGCGGGGAGCCGGGTCTGGGGCCGCTTTCCTGGAGACTCCTGTCGGCATTCGCCATCCGTTCGTTCAACCCGCCGAGCGATTCCTGGATGCTTTCTTCCCGCTGCCGGGCGTTATCCACCATTCCCCGTCTCATCGCCTCGCGAGCCTGATCGATTCGCCGGGGCAATCCCTCGTCCTTCAAATAATTGGCGGTCGACTGCAGATCGCGCGACCCGTTGTTCTTCTGCTGCCCGGCTGCCTTTCGCGCCGCGTCGTGAAGCCCCTGTTCCAGTTCTTGGAGGCCCTTTTTCAATTCATTTTTCTCGCTCACAACGCGCCGTGCGACATCACCGGGACGCTCCGATTGACCGGAGGGATTCCCGTTCTGGTTCAGATCCTGGCTTGTCCCGGCCAGCTTCTCGATGTCGGACTTGATCTGCTCCTGGCGGCGGCTCAACTCCGCCGCCTGTTCCCGAAGCCGCTTCACGTCATTGTTAAGGCTGCCCTCCTGAAAGCGATCCATCATCCGTCGGGCATCATTCATTCGGTTAAGAGCGCGAGTCCCCTGGTTGTCGCCGGTCGATTGTGCCCTCTGGGAGGAGTTCTGCATGTCCCGAGCCGCCT
>RPQK01000458.1 GCA_003819755.1 Acidobacteriota bacterium
ACTGAGAACTCAGAACTCAGAACTCAGAACTCAGAACTCAGAACTCAGAACTCAGAACTCAGAACTCAGAACCCCGAACCCCGAACCCGTGACCCGAACCCGCTGGATATTCTTCCCGGCCCCTGCTACGATTCATTCCGCCATGCGTTGGGCCTCTTTCTTCATCTGGTCAATCGTGGGCTTCCTTTCTGGTATCCTCGGCTGCTCTGTGGGGGGGCTCGTGGGATCATTCTGGCCGCAGACAGTCTTGGCGGCGGCCGCTTCCGCCGCAGTCTTCGGTCTTTTGATTAGGCAATGGCGTCTGGCTATTATTGCCGGCGCCGTTGCAGCCGCGATCACCGCCGCTGCATTTCCTCTCGGCGCTCTTACCGTTACTCCTCTTCTAGCCTGGCCGGTGGCCGGCCTTGGGATCGGGCTGGTTGCGTTCTTTGTGCTGCGAACCAGCGGCGCGAAAGTGGTGGTTTTGCTCCTGACGCCCGTACTGGCCGGAATTGGTTTCGGCGGCGGTGCGGCCCTGCTGGCCTTTATTGGAATGATGCTGAACGACAGTGAGCTGGTCGCGCACTTCATGCTGGGCGGCGCAGCCGGGTTTGGGTTCCTGGTCCTTGGCGGTTTGCGAGTCGTCACCTGGAGAGGTACAAAATGAGGACTGACGCCGGGCGTGAGGATCTGCATTCGTCCGGTTTCACTCGCCGGGATTTTTTTCGCTTGAGTGCGGGTGCCGCGACGGCTCTCTCCTCCGGTCTGTTTTACGGGTGCAGTTCGAGAGCAGGATTGCCTCGGGAGGTTTCTCCCAATCCGTTCGTTGACCACGGCCGGCCCTTGCTGGTCTCGGTTCACGGTGAGGATCTTCGATCGATGTTGAAGGCCGGGATCGAGGCACTCGGGGGACTCGATCCTCTTTCCCACATGGGCAAGGAAGTCGTGCTGCGCGGCAACTACGTCGCGAAGCAGCCGTATCCGGTTACGACCGATCCCGAATTCATCGTAACTGTCGCGGGCGAACTACGCCAGGCGGGCTTTGGCCGGACCACTCTGTTCGACTCGCACGGAACGTACCTGATGCCGAACGTCCTGCCGGAGGGTACCCTTCGCAAGCTCGGGGTTATCGAGCGTGTCAAGGAAGTTGGCGTGGAGGTTGTCACTCGAGATTTTCTCGATCCAGACGAGTTTCACTTTGTCCGCAGTCCCAAGTGGCAGATCCAGTCGCGCGTGGGTGTTTACAAGCTCCTCCACGAAGCCCCGGTGATAATCAGCCTGCCGGTGGTCAAACGCCACGGAGAGGCGCGCTTTACCTGTGCCCTCAAGATGCACTTTGGTTCCGTCAGCATGGCCGACCGGATGGTGGCCCACAAAGAAGGCCATGGTCATCGTCAGGACTACTTCGACCAACGCGTCGCTCACTTTGCCGACACCACCAAGCCTCAACTCACGATTGTCGACGCCCGCGCCCTGCTCGCCCGTCAAGGCCCGGCCATCTCAGCTGGCTCCGAAGTCGTCCGGGGCGTGAACCGGCTGATTCTCTCCGGCGATATGGCCGCTGTCGATGCCTACTGTTCGCGCCTGATGGCCCGCCACGACCCGACGTTCTCCGTTGAGATGATTAAGGGACAGCTCAGGCACGCGGCGAGTTTGGGCTTGGGGATGCCGGACCTTGATCGGGTGAAAGTCGTGGAGATCCAGGCATGAAACGATGGCCGGTCTTACTCCCCGTTTTCGCGCTTGTCGCGGCGGGCTGCCGCGACTCCTCCGCCCCTCTTAAAGAGCCCATCAGCGGCTTCTCAGATACCGAGGAATCCGAGAGCTACAATCGAGCGACCCTCTACACGTACATGGATGGCGGCGCCGAGGTCTACCTGGAATATGGATTTTCAAGCCTCGACGTCCGGCGATACGCGCGAGGGTCCGAACGGTACCTGGTCGAGCTGTACAAGATGAAAGATGGAGAGTCGGCTTCCGCCATCTATACCTATACCCGCCGAACCGGGAAGGAGGCGGAATTGCTTCCCGGTTGTCTGGC
Organism: Acidobacteriota bacterium; assembly: GCA_003819755.1. Classification (GTDB taxonomy): domain Bacteria; phylum Acidobacteriota; class UBA6911; order RPQK01; family RPQK01; genus RPQK01. The sequence continues at coordinate 2,021 of RPQK01000458.1, forward strand.
CGGCATTACGCCCGCAGAAGTCCAGTTGGCGCGGGGAACTTACTACCTGGTCTGCCGCAACGAAGACCCGATGGCAAAGCGAAGCCCCAGTCTCCGGGAACTTGCGCTTCAACTCGCCGAGCGGTTGCCCGGAGACTGTGGTGTAGGTGACCTGTTTTCGCGGTTGCCCGCCGAGAGGCGAGTATCGGGGTCGGAAATCGCCCTGTTCGGCCCGATTGCTCTAAATGTACGTCCCTGGTTGGCCTCTTTAGGCAGAGCCGGATTCAGTCGGGGCTGGCTGGCGACTTACACACTTCCGGCCGGGCAGGTTGAGACGCTGCTTGCGGAGTACGCGAGCCCCCAGGAAGCGAATAGGGCCGTCGCCGACTATAAGAAATCGGAAGAACCAGACGTCGTAGCCGAGCGACGCGAGGAATCAGTCGTGCTTGTCCGCGCACCGGGCGTTCCTCGTGATGACCTTGGCTCCCTCGTCTCGAGCCTGCTTTCGCCGCCGGAGTGGAGGTGATTGATTATTGATGATTGTTGATTGATGATTGCCGCTGGACGATCGACAATCATCAACAATCATCCATCAACAATCATCAATGCTCACCGCCGCCATCGTTTTTATCGTCACCTACGCGATTATCGGGATCCAGCGCATCCCTCGCATTCACATCGATCGTCCGTCGGGTGCCCTGCTGGGCGCTGTCGGCATGGTGGCTTTCGGCGTCCTCTCCTTGCAGGAAGCCTATTCGGCGATCGATCTCGACACCCTGTCGTTTCTGCTCGGGATGATGATCCTGATTGCCTATCTGGAGCTCTCGGGTTTTTTCGAGGTGCTGGAGCGTTGGATCATCGGCTTGGCTCGCAGCACGCGGATGCTTCTGTTGCTGGTGGTCGTCAGTTCGGGCGTGCTGTCTGCTTTATTCATGAACGACACCATCTGCCTGCTCTATACGCCAGTCATCCTCAGGGTCACCAAGCGCTTAAGTTTGAACCCGGTTCCTTATCTCATCGCCCTCGCGACGTCGGCTAACATCGGGAGCGTCGCCACGATTATTGGCAACCCGCAGAACGCGCTCATCGGTCTGCGCTCCAAAATTCCGTTCCTTGAGTTCTCAGCAAGACTCTGGCCGGTTGCCGCAGTCGGGCTCGGGCTCGCTTTTGGGCTGATCCTCTGGCGATACCGGGCCGAGATCCACGGGAAACCGCTCGTCGTGCCGCCCCGCCGCCAGCCACCCCAGCTTTCATACTGGCTGCTTGTCATTTCGCTCACTGCAGGAGGGGCGATGTTTGTACTCCTGGCGCTCGACTTTCACCCGCCGTCGGTCGCAATGGGACTGGCTTCGCTCGTCATTCTCGCCGGCAGCCGGCAGCCGCGGCGCGCCCTGGAACGAGTCGACTGGACGCTGCTCTTCCTCTTTGCCGGGCTGTTCGTCGTGATGCGCGGTGTTGAACAGGCAGGCCTTGTGCAGTTGCTTCTAGGTGGGGTGGATTTCAACCTGGGGCAGAGCCTCCGTACGTGGCTCGGATTCGGCGCCAGCGTGATCGCCGTTTCAAACCTCGTCAGCAATGTCCCGGCGGTTATGCTTTACGCTCCCCTGATTCAGTATCAGCCGAGCCCGGAATCGCTGTGGCTGTTACTGGCCATGGCCTCTACTCTTGCTGGAAACCTGACCCTCATCGGCTCCGTCGCGAATCTGATTGTGGTCGAGGCTGCCCGGGACGAGGCCCAGATCGGCTTCTTCGAATACCTCAAGGTCGGGCTGCCGTTGACAATGGTGACGGTGCTGGTAGGAACGATAATGCTGATTCTGCAGTAGCACCCCAAATCGCATACAGAACTGCGTTGAGCGTGCTGAAAAAGCTCCCTACCCCAAAGGGGCGTGAGCGCTCAGATAAGAAGCCGCATTCTGCGCGAGAATGCGGCTTCTTATCTGAAGCCGTTGGCGTAGATAGTCGGTGGCCTACCGCCCTGGCGTCGTGCGCGGCTGTGTATGCGAACCGGGTGGCGCGTCAATCCGACACCGGCGGCTTTGCCGGCGTATCGCTCATCCCGGCCCATTGCAGAGCGTTGAACAGCAGTTTGAACGTGGCCTCCATTTGCGCACGGTACTGAACCGGGAAGCTGAACAGGACGATTTTGCCCTTCCCGTAGTTCAGGGCCACGATGGCTGCCGCCTTTTCCAGCCGCTCAGCCCCTCGGATCCAGCCCGACACCAGGATGTCCTCCGCATCATCCGGATACATGGCCAGAATCTGCTTAGACAGGGCGGGTCCGGTGAGCGTGGTGCGAAAAGCGAGAGCCTCGTTCACGAAAGCGACTGCTTCGCCTGGCATGCCGTAAGTCACGGGATGAGTCGGATCAACGTTTATCCGAAGCAAAGACCCCGGGCAATTGAAGTCGCTGCCCCGGCTGGGCAGCGCGTTGGCCACCGGTATGTTGAACTCGTCCATGAGAAGCTCGCAGGCTGAAGAAAGAGCCACAATCGTCCCGCCCTTCTCGACGAAGTCTTTCAGGTTCTTGACTCCCTCCTTGGCGATCCCTCCGGTGTATTCCGGAGGCAAGTCCTCGCTGTACTTCATCGCTCCTTCGGCGGGTTTCGGCTTGCCTTCGACCATCACTTCCTTGCTGATGTCGGGGATAAGAACCACGTCGAACTCGCTCGCAAAACTTCCTGATTTCACAGCCTGGTTGTCGATGTTCTTCAGGTTAAAGTGGTACTGCTCGAGCACCCACCGGGTCCATCCCTCATCCATGTTTGCCGTCCAGGGTTTGTAGAGGGCGACTCTCACTTCGCGCAGGGCGTCGCTCGGAACCGCCGGCTTCTCGGAAAGTCCCTGCAACTGCACCCGGCAGGCTTTGGCCAATTCCGCCAGATCGGGCGTGGGCTCGACCAGAAGCGAGCCGGCGGGGAAATTGGTGCCGTTCACCGTGAAAGGCTGTCGTGCCAGCCGCACCGGCCTTTCTTTGTTTTTCAGCAATTCGTTAATCAGAAGCGAGACATTGTTACTCAGGTGAGAGCACGCATAGATCGCCGGGTTGTTGGCCCCGGACAGCCCGCTCGCAGGCCAGTCGGAGTCTTGAATCGGGCGAAGTGACTTCTGCTGGTCCGCGGTCAGCACCGTTTTCCCGACCTGAACCCCCATCATCAGCGGGAGAGACCACGACGTCACATCGTAGGGCGTGAAATAATCGGTTGCGGCGGTCGGGCGCACCTTGGGGTATCTCTGTTTGCTCAGGACTTCGTTCAGGAAGCTGGCGAACGGCTGATCAGTCGGGAGGTAGAACGCGCGCTCCGCATTCGCCCAGAGGACCTCAGCGCCGTTTTCCCGCAGCAGATGCGCCAACCGGCCAGCCGCGACAGCATCGGCCTGATCCAACGATATCTTGTGGTATTCGCCGGCCTTCCCAGTCGCGATTGCGTCGAGCGTCATCTGGACCTTGGCCTTTAGGACATCGGCACGGTGAATCGAACACGCCTCCAGCAGGGCATCCGAGGCGATCCGCTCGTAGTCCATGATGTCCCTCAGCCGCCAAGTTCCGCCCGGCCAGGGGTTAGGAAAGTTGGTCTGGCGACGATATTCCGCCAGTCCCTTGCCGCCGCCTCGTAGTTCGCCGGGCGCGACTTCGACCGGTGTTCCCATCCGGGTCGAGGCCACCTCGGTCAGCAGGCCGACAATGTTCTTCCACCAGGCGGTATTTTTGGTTCCTCCGGGCCAGTAGGCATCGAAAACATAGCCGTATATGACCCCCGATTTCCGATTCTGCTCCAGTCTCCAGGACATCAGCGTACCGAAATGATCGACCGTCCTCCACAGGATCGGATGCAGTCTCTCTGCGACCGGGTTCGAATACGGGGGGACGAACATCCGCGGCCCGGTGGAGCCCATCTGGTGCTCATCCAGCCATACCTGCGGGAACCAGTCGAAATAGACGGCCCGATTTACGGCCTTGCTCTCCTTCTGGGTCAGCGTAAACCAGTCACGGTTGTTGTCATGACCGACGTACGGGTGGTACAGCCAAGGCATTCGTCCGCCCTCGAAGGGTGTGCCGAGGTACTTCCGGTACCATTCCACTTCCATGACCTGGCCGTCCGGGTTAAGCGACGGAACAAGCAGCAGGATCACGTTTTCGAGCCGGCTCGTAGTCTCCTGGTCTCGGGCGGTGACGAGAGCGTGTGCCCATTCCATCGCCATCTGAGTGGCGCCGATCTCAGATGCGTGAATGTTGCAGGTGATCAGCAAGATGGCTTTCCCATCCGCCACGAGCTTGTCGATCTGGGCCTGTGACAGACCTCGAGGGTCGGCTAGTTTTCTTGCGATCTCCTGGTATTTCTGTTTGTTTTTCAGGTTGTCTTCGGAGGAGATGGCCGCCAGTACGATAGGCCGCCCCTGGGTACTCGGTCCGAGATCCTGAATCTGAATCCTCTTGGAGAGGGACTCCAGTTTTCTGAGGTAGG
>RPQK01000459.1 GCA_003819755.1 Acidobacteriota bacterium
CGGGAGGTCCAGGACATCGTTGACCTCGGCGTCGATCTTCGTCTGAATGAACGCGTTGAAAACCTTGACCAGATTTTTGCGGAGGGTTTCACAGCCGTTCTCATTTCGGTCGGCGCGCACGAGGGTATCCGGCTTCCGATTCCAGGCGCCAGCCTCGACGGCGTTTTGATCAACACCCGTTTCCTGCGCGATGTCCGGCTGGGCCAATACCGCCTGAACGAAGACGGCACTCTGGAGACCAACGGGTCCCCGCGGCTCGGTCGCCGCGTCCTGGTCCTCGGGGGCGGCAACGTCGCCATCGACGTCGCGCGCACCGCAATCCGGCTGGGCTGCGGAGTCTCGATGATTTGCCTCGAAAGCCGCGACAAGATGCCGGCCCATCCTTGGGAAGTTGAGGCCGCGCTGGAAGAAGGAGTCAAACTCTACACCGACCGTACTTTTGAACGAGTTAATGCAGACGAGACCATGCGGGCTAACGGTGTCGAATGCATGAAGGTCGAATCCTTCCGCTTCGACGAAGCCGGGCGTTTGCAAGTTGAAAAAATCGCCGGCTCAAGCCACGTGATACCTTGCGATAGCGTCATCTTCTCGGTGGGACAGCGGGCCGGTCTGGCATTCATCCCCGACGACGCGGGGGTTGGGCTGACCGAGCGGAAGACGATCGCCGTCAATCCCAATACTTTTGCCGCCACTCGTCCGGGCGTTTTCGCCGCCGGCGACAGCGTGTCCGGGACCGCATTCGTGATCGAGGCGGTCGCGACCGGCCACAAGGCAGCCGCTTCGATGCTGCGTTACCTCAGACGCGAAGGCCTCGAGCCTCCGGCCCGCCCGAATCTGCCTGTGGTGCAACTCTCGAAAGAAGAAATCGCAGAACGGATGGGGCGGGGAGAGATTCGCCGCCGGCCGAGGGTTCCACTGCCGCAACTGCCTCTGGAAAGGCGGGTGCTGACGTTTGCTGAAGTAGAAGGCGGGTACGAAGAACCGTCCGCGCAGGAAGAGGCGGGACGCTGCCTTGCTTGCGGAATCTGCTCCGAATGTATGAGCTGCACGTTCGCCTGTGGGGTCAAGGCGATAGACCACGACATGGTCGATCGTGTTGAAACCCTTAACGTCGGTGCCGTTATCCTCGCGCCGGGCTATGAGGTCTATCACGCCGAACTGTCTGAGGAATTTGGATTCGGGCGATACCCGAACGTAGTTACCGCACTGCAGCTCGAACGACTTCTTTCGGCCAGCGGACCGACTATGGGACACGTCCATCGTCCCTCGGATCATCAGAAACCCAAGCGGCTCGCCTTCCTGCAGTGTATCGGGTCGCGCGACGCGCATCACGATTACTGTTCCGCGGTCTGCTGCATGTACGCGACCAAGGAGGCGGTCATTGCCAAGGAGCACGACCCGGATCTCGACGTTCACGTCTTCATGATGGACATGCGCGCATTCTCGAAAGGCTACGCCGCTTACTTTGAACGCGCACGCGACCGGTACGGGGTGCATTATCACCGTTGCCGCGTGAGCACCGTGCGGGAAGAGCCGGAGACGCATGACCTGCTGTTGTCTTACTGCGACGAAAGGGGACAACTGCACTCGGAGAAGTTTGATCTGGTCGTTCTGTCGGTCGGGATGGAGATATCCGAGCCGGTTCGACAGCTTGGGAAACGCCTGGGTGTCGAGTTGGATGAATACGGTTTCTGCCACACCCCCCTGTTCAACCCGCTCGAAACCACCCGTCCCGGGATTTTCGCCGCCGGACCTTTCCGGGCGCCAAAAGACATCCCGGAATCGGTCGTGGAAGCCAGCGGAGCGGCGGCGGCGGCAGCCGCCCAGTTGAGTCGGTCGCGCCACACTCTCACCACGGTTCGGGAGTTCCCGCCGGAACGGGATGTCAGCGCAGAAGAGCCTCGAATTGGGGTCTTTGTCTGCTCGTGCGGGTCAAACATCGGCGGTTTCGTTGATGTCCCGGCCGTCACCGACTACGCCCGCAATCTGCCGCGTGTCGGACTCGCGGAGTTCAACCTGTACACCTGTTCGCAGGACAGCATTCGCCATATCGCCGAGCAGATGAGCGGTCACAACTTGAATCGTCTCATCGTGGCGAGTTGTACGCCGCTCACTCACCAGCCGCTGTTTCAGGACAGTCTCAGGGCAGCCGGACTCAACCCTTACCTGTTCGAGATGGCCAACATTCGGAACCAGTGCTCCTGGGTTCATTCCAAAGACCGGGAAAGCGCCACCGGGAAGGCCAAAGACCTTGTCCGCATGGCGGTTGCCCGCGCGGGAAGACTCGAGCAGCTGCACACGGTTGACGTATCGGTCAAACAGGAGGCCCTGGTGGTCGGGGGCGGGCCGGCCGGGATGACTGCGGCCCTTTCACTGGCGAATCAGGGATTCCCGGTGCATTTGGTGGAGCAGGAGAGTCAACTGGGAGGCAATCTTCGTCACGTGTACACCGCGATGAATGGCCAAGATCCCCAGTTGCTTCTGAATCGGCTGGTTGAGAATGTCCAGGGGAACGACAAAATTAGCCTACACCTCGCATCCCGGGTGGTCGCATCCAGTGGTTTCATGGGAGGCTTTACCTCGACGATCCAGAACGGCAGCAGCGGAGCGCATGAGATCAATCATGGCGTAACGATCCTGGCTACCGGGGCGACCGAGTACCGGGGTCCGGATTACGGTTACGGCAGTCACCCACGCGTGGTGACGCAGCAGGAATTTGAAGCTCTGTTGGCCGGGACCACCCCTGGGAGCGCAGGCGCCTCGCCTGCACTGGGGCAAGGGGCGTCGCGCCCCGTTCGAGACGCCAGCACAATCGATCACGTCAATGGCGTGGACGGGGCGGGACGCCCTCCCAGGGAAGGCCCCCCAACCATTGCCATGATCCAGTGCGTGGGTCCCGGAGAGCGCTTCTGCAGCCGGATTTGCTGCACGGTTGCACTAAAGAACGCCTTGCGAGTGAAGGATCTATACCCGGATGCCGTCGTGGTTATCCTCTTTCGGGATATCCGGACGTACGGATTCCATGAACGGCTTTACACAGCCGCGCGACGACGCGGCGTGATCTTCCTTCGCTACGACCCGGAACGCAAACCTGAAGTGAAACTGGGCGAAGTGAAGGGGCCATCCTCCGGCCTGATGCTCGAGGCGTGGGACTCGGCGGTTAAACGCCGGATTCAGCTGGAGCCGGATTGGCTGGTCTTGTCCATGCCCGTCGTACCGAATCCGAGTGCCAAACAGCTGGCCGCACTCTTCCGGGTGAACCGTGATGCGGACGGATTCTTCCTGGAAGCACACGTGAAGCTGAGGCCCGTTGATTTTGCGACCGACGGTATTTTCATGGCCGGCATGGCCCACTACCCCAAGTTACTGGACGAGAGCATCGTCCAGGCTCAGGCGGCGGCCGCAAGAGCCGCACGCGTGCTCAGTCGCGACCTGCTGACTGCCGGCGGACGCGTGGCTACCGTCGACGCCTCGCTTTGCACCGGTTGTCTAACTTGCGTCAGGATCTGCCCGTTCAAGGTGCCTCGGATCCGGCCTGATCTCGTCGGAGCCGGCGGTATCCAGGGCACGGCTCATGTCGAAGCCTCGGTTTGTCGGGGTTGTGGCTCCTGTGCCGCCGAGTGCCCGGCAAGAGCCATTCAATTGTCGCATTACACGGATCTGCAGATGGCGACAAAGGTGGGGGCGTTGTTCGAGAGCAATCCTGTAAATCCTGTTAATCCTGTCTAACCTCTAGCCAGGTTAACAGGATTTACAGGATTTACAGGATTGAGGAAGGCTTTTAAAAGGATGAATTCAGACTCGACCTTGATCGTCGCTTTTTGCTGCGAGCACTGTGCTTATGCGGCTGCCGACCTGGCGGGCGGCCTGCGCATGCAGTATCCGTCGGGGATCAGGATCGTGATGCTGCCGTGCACGGGAAAGGCTGACCCGCTGCTGCTCTTGCGCACCTTCGAGGAGGGCGCGGACGGCATCATGGTAGCCGGCTGACTGCCCGGGGATTGTCATTACCTGGAAGGTAATACGAATGCCAAACGGCGGGTCGAACGAACCAAGGCCCAATTGAAGGAAATCGGTCTCGAGCCTGAGCGACTTGAAATGTTCAACATGTCCGCGGCGATGGCCGCCAGTTTCGCCGCCACAGCCGAGGAAATGACGGAACGGATTAAAACCCTTGGACCGAACCCGTTGAGGGGAAAAATATGATCGTTGCCGAACAGAAAACAATTGATGAGGTCAAGACGCTTCTGGCCGATGCGCGGAAAGTCCTGGTCATTGGATGCGGCACTTGCGTGACCGTCTGCTTTGCCGGCGGCTCGCGGGAGGCCGCGATTCTCGCTTGTTCGCTGCGCATGGCCAGCCAACTGGAAGGCCACGCACGCGACATCACGGACGTGACGGTGCAGCGCCAATGCGAATGGGAGTATCTGGATCAGGCCGCAGACCAGATCAAGGACGCCGAAGTGATCCTGTCACTTGGGTGCGGAGTCGGTGTCCAGGCGATTGCCGAGCGGTTCCCGAATGCCTGGGTCGTACCCGGCCTCAACACTAAGTTCATGGGACTTCCCACGGAACAAGGCGTCTGGGCCGAGCGCTGTGCGGCCTGCGGCGATTGCGTGCTGGGACTGACCGGCGGAGTCTGCCCGATCGCGCGTTGCTCGAAGTCATTGCTTAACGGCCCGTGTGGAGGGTCGGAAGGCGGGCACTGCGAGATTGACCCGGACACACCGTGCGGATGGCAGTTGATCTATGACCGGATGGAGAAGCTTGGCAAACTCGAGCTTCTAATGGATGTGCAGCCCCCCAAGAACTGGCAAAAGGCCCGCGATGGCGGGCCGCGGAAAATCGTTCGGGAAGACTTGAAGCTGCATCACGAGGAATGATTATGAGCCTGGGAGCAACTGGAAACCCCAATCCTGAAGCAAACAAGAATGGCCTGCTGGCCGGTTCCAACCTGGAAAAGGTTTTGCGTGCCGGTCATTTTGCTGTAACGGCCGAGCTCGGCCCGCCTCAGAGCGCGGACCATTTGGTCATCCGTAACAAGGCCAGACATCTGCGGGATTGTTGTGACGGTGTTAACCTCACGGACAATCAGACGGCCATCGTGCGCATGTCGAGCATAGCGGCGGGAGCCATATTGGTCCAGGAGGGCCTTGAGCCGATTATTCAGATGGTCTGCCGAGACCGGAACCGCCTCGCGATGCAAAGCGATTTGATGGGCGCCTATGCGCTCGGCATTCGCAATGTGCTCTGCCTGACCGGCGATCACCAAAGCTTCGGCAATCATCCCACTGCGAAGAACGTCTTCGACGTGGACTCGTGCCAGCTGGTGAAAATGGTCAGCGGCATGCGAGATCAACGCGTCTTCCAGTGTGGAGAAGCCATCAAAGGGCAGGAACCACGTTTCTTTGTCGGAGCGGCCGAATCGCCTTTCGCTGCTCCTGTGGAATTCCGGCCCTACCGGCTCGGCAAAAAGGTTAAGGCCGGGGCCAATTTCATCCAGACTCAGCTGGTCTACGATGTTCCAGCCTTCGAGACTTTCATGGAGAAGGTCCGCACGCTCGGGATCCATGAACAGACGTCCATCCTGGTGGGTGTCGGCCCGCTGAAGAGTCCTGCCATGGCGAAGTACATGAAGGAGAGCGTACCGGGAATCCTGGTTCCCGATGAGCTGATCCAGAGGATGACCAAAGCAGGCGCGTCGTGGGCCGGCAAGAAGGCGGATGAGATGAGCAAAGAAGAAAAGAAGGCCCGCTCCGAAGCCTGGAAGGCCGAGGGAATCAAGATCTGCATCGAGCTGATCCACAAAGTACGGGCGGTTCCGGGGGTTGCCGGCATTCACATCATGGCTATTGAATGGGAAGAAGCCGTCAGGCCTGTGGTGGAAGGCGCCGGACTCTTACCGCGGCCGAACATGCACGAACCACCACGGACTGACACGGACTAACACGGACGGACACGGACAGTGCTTGATTGTTGCCTGTCCGTGTCGGTCCGTGTGCGTCCGTGTTTGTCCTTAGAGGTCCTATGGAAGAAAAGAATGCAACAGCGCCCGCGCTACAGGGCATCAACAGCAAGCTCGCCCGTCGGGTTATGGACGAGTTGGGACAGAACGTCTATCTCTGTTACCAGTGTGTGAAGTGCACGAGCGGCTGTCCCGTGGGAGAGTTCTTTGATTGGCAGCCACACCAGGTCATGAGAGCGCTGCAACTCGGTGAAGAGGAGATTGCGCTTCATTCTGAGACCCCCTGGTTGTGCGCCTCCTGCCAAACCTGCACCACCCGATGCCCGCAGGGGCTGGACGTGACGGCCATCATGGAATTCCTCACGCGCGAGGCGCAGAGTCGAGGGATAAAGGCCGAAGTCCCTGAGGTCGCTATCTTTAACCAGGCGTTTATGCGCCAGGTGAGGCTTTGGGGACGTGCGTACGAGCTGGGTCTGATGGGCGAGATGAAACTCC
>RPQK01000460.1 GCA_003819755.1 Acidobacteriota bacterium
CAGTCCGATGTCCGGGCGGGTCATGTCGGCGATCAAGATCTCCAACCCTTTTGCTCGTAGAAGCTGGACCCACCTTTCGATGTCCTCCAGGAAATCGTCGGTTGGCGCATAGGAGAAATCGTGGCGCCGGCGCAGCGGAACGGTCGGGTCAGGGGTCAGATAAGTGAGCTCATCTGCTGTTTGGAGGCCGCTTCGCTCGAAAATCTTCGACATTTCGCTGTGCTCGTTCACCTGCCAGCTCTGCCCCAACTCGGTTATTGCGCGTTCGAGCGCTATACGGGGGTCGCTGTGAGCCCCCAGACCGATCAGCGTGTGCTCGAGCCCCTTGGACGGGTGGTGGCTGGTCGCTGCGAAGACCGGAATCCCGAGGTCATGCGTGAGATCGATGGCGTTCACCTCGAAGTCCTGGGAGCGGATCGCGCGAACGAGATCATCCACAAACCGGCTCCCGAATGACTCAAGATCGACTCCCGGACGGCGGAGGCGGTTATACCACCAGACCGCGGTCGCGTCCCTTTCTACAAGCTCGCAGAAAGCCTGCGCAACCGCCTCCTCGAGACAATTCCCCGCAGCCACGCCGTTGGTGTCCCCGCGAAAGAAATTGTTGCCGCTGATCTTCCGGTTGTTGAAGAACATGTATGACGTCGGGACCCACTTCCAGCGGCCTTCAGTCAGGGACCATGCCGGGCTCCAGTCGATCGGAGCGGATTCGTCAAAAGGCAGGGGCACGTATGAGGTCCAGTTTTTCTCCCGCCACTGGGCGCGATCCCGGTACTGGCTTTGGCTGTAGCCAAGGAGCCGTTGCGGGTGAATGAATGGCTCACTCAATTCCGAGGCCCGGGCGCAGACGCCCGGTTCGTCCCCCCGCCACTCGACCGAAAGCCTCTCAAGGGCTTCGCCGATGCCGCTGGCCCGCGCTTGAGCTTCGGTCCGCCCCTTGCCCATGCTGATGCCGGCCGGCGCGGCCCGGGTATTGGAGAGGTCCGGCGGAGTCTCCCTGCTGCTCGACGGCCAGCTGCACAGGCAGTAGTGGCCGAAATAGCCGGAGCCGATTTCTATCGACTGGGTCCAGCCAATGGCGCCGGTAATAGGGCTGACATGAGTTTCGAGCAACGCGTTGGTGGCCGATGCCTCGCGGATCCGCTCGCCTCCGTCCCGATGGCCGGATTTAGCCCGCCTCGTGAGCAAAAGCGGGTCCTTCGGAAGCCGTCCCGCTGAACGCCCCGGTCCTGGTTTGCCACAGGCGGGGCATTGCGGTCGCAGGCAAACCGAGTGCTCGGTTATCCGCGGCTCCCGCAAATCCACAGTCACCACCTGGCCGGCCAGCATAGAAGGCCTGCCGAGCGCAAGTTTTTCCAATTCCGTCCCGAGCAGGCCGCAGGCTACATCGAGCGAATGAGGAGTCGCCGCGCAGGAGCGTCTGAGCGAGGAAGCGGCGTTTGTCTGGGCCATGTGCCATGACTCGATGCGCCGGTGCCCCCTCAAACGGTCGAGAAGGCATTCCATGCAAGCAGTCCGTCCCGGGAGAAAGAGCGGGCCCAACCAGGGAATGACACCTGCGGCCTTCAGGAGGAGCCAGGGGGCCTTGGCGGATAGCGCCCTCCGGTTGAGGACTTCCAGTTCGGGTTCGAGGTAGTCGGGCGTAACCACGATCGTAAGCAGGTCAGGGTCGAAAGCGTCGACCGAATTCTCGCCCCTGAATTCGAGCAGCGAGGATCGATCGAGCCGTGCTGCCAACTCTTTCACATCGGCCCCGCCGACTGACATCAACCTCACCGCCAGGGGGCGAGCAACCGACTTTCCGTCAACGCAACCTTCCCTGACGGCCGGTAGTAACGGCAAACCGCGGCTTTTCGGGGATCCGGCAGGCACTTTGAAAACATCCAAAGGATCGAGGAGGTCGTAAAACATCTGGGCGAGGCTTGCCGGCCCGGCGCCGGCTTCTTCTATCAGGCCGAGTGCCTCCAGTCTGATTATGGAGAAATAGATGTTCGCCGGTTCAAAGCGATCAGACAAAACATCAACTATCTGGTCGGTGGAGTGGACGCCGTCACACAGGGGTAGTACGGCTCGAAACGCAGCTCCTTTCAGATGTCGGTCCTCAAGCTCGGAAGCGAGCCAGATAGTCTCTGAATCCACCGGCACGAAGCGGAGATGCGGTCTGAGACGCGGGCTCTTCAGCACAAAAATCCCCCGGGATCTCTCGTCCTATACTTGAGCGGGCTTGCACGATCGTAAGTGCGGGGGCTTTTATCGTGCCCGGACTCTCGTTCAAGGGAGTCCGGCAGCCGGACCTAAAGTCCGGCCGAAGCAAATGGTCGCAGCCAAGTAACGTTGCTTTCGCCGGGCTTCCTAAGAGCCCGGCTGCCGGACTCCCTTGAACGAGAGTCCGGCCACGATAAAAGCCCCGCACTTACGATCGTGCAGGCCCGCTCAGCTCTTAAGTTAAGCCTGGCTCCCAGTCACCCCTACGGGCAGCAGCTCCCATCACAGCAACACGGACAGCAACAGCACGCCTGGGCGGCCAGGCGCTCGTCCATATTGCTCATGTCCCCTATGTCGGCCGGCATCGTCGGAAGGACCAGGTGGGCCTCTTTGGGGGTCATTTCATGCACGACCACCTTCACATCTTGGGGCACCGGAACGCCCTCCTCAGCCAACACCGCCTTGGGCTCGGTCATCAGTCTGGCTTTGTAACCTTCGTCCGCCCATGCCTTGGCCACCACTTTGGCCCAGTGTTTGTTCCACTCCGCGTTCGTCATTTGTGCCATGTCATTCCTCCTGCGTTTACCACTCGAAACCGTCGTTCTCACCTCGTTTAGTTGATTCCAGGTCTCCACCCGGACGACAAAACGTCCTGACTGACCTGGCACAGCAAGGCGTGCTGCAAGGCTGCCACGGCCGCTTGTCCGGAGTACTGTTCGGACATCTGATTGAAGATTTCCAGGTCCACCAAAGGGGAAGCCGGGTAGGAGCAAATCGCGCCCGCCCGTGCCTCTACCGCCCGGTACAGCTCTTCGTAGATGGATACGATGGGTTGATGACCGCCACGGCGCAGTCCCATATTCCGCACCATGGTGCGCAGCCCGGCCCTCTGGAAACAAAAGCGGATGAACGCCGTGAACAGGACGGCCGCACGCAGTTCCTCCGCCGGGAAAGTCGATGTTGAAAGCAGCTGGAACGTTGGCGGCCCGGCGTGCTGGATGCCGTAGTGCTCGGCTCTTTTGTGGAACGGCGTTCCCGGGAGTGGCACCAGGCAGCTGGCCGAAACCCAGCCTGATCCGAGGCCGAGTGCAAACTCCAGGCTATCCCGGTAGGTTTCGGGCGTTTCGCCGGGCAGGCCGCACATGATCTCGATGCTGACATCGAGATCAGGGGCGTGGCGCTTCAGCCGTGCAGTTGCGGCGGCAAACTGATCAAGGTCGACCGCCGGTCGGCCGGCCAGGCGGAGCACTTCAGGAGTGACACTTTGAAGGCCCAGACCGACCATGGTGTGGGACAACTGCGCCAGAAAATCCAGCGCGCGATCGCTGATATGTGTTGGATCGGCCTCCATCTGCCAATGGCCGCCGGGGGCTCGTCTCACGAGCTTCTCGAGTATCGCGCACGCTTTCTGGTCGTCGGCGAAGAAGTCCGCGTCCAGAAACAGGGCCCCACAGATACGAGCGTCCAGGACACGGTCCAGTTGCGCCATGACCAGATGCAAAGGGAATTCGCGCAGCCGAGTGCGTCCCCACGCACAATAACCGCACCCGTATCGACAACCCCTCGAGCTCTGCAGGTTGAGATAGAGGCCGTCTGGGTGGGCCAGGGGGATGACGCCGGTCAGGTAGGGTAACAAACAGAGATCGAGTGCGCGTAAAATGGGCGCCAAGGGCTCGGACACGGCCCGTCCCGTCCCATTGCGCGATGAGACACCCGGCCCGGCCCATTTTTGCCGGGGGCCGAGCAGCCGGGCGAGCAGACCGGCCAAGCCAACTTCCCCCTCGCCTCTCACAACCGCGTCGACCGCACCATGATGATCGATGACCCATTCGGCGAATTCCCGATCGGAAACCTGCGGTCCACCCAGGATGATCTTCAGGTCGGGGTCTTCGGCTTTCAGAAGGCCGGACAACGCAAGAATTCGCTCGATGCTCCAGACGTAGGTGGACCATCCGACCAGCCAGGGCCGGCTCTCGCGGATGCTCGAGACGATCGCATCACTGGAGTCGTCATCACTGAAATCTCGGAACGAAAACTCGTAATCGGCCGCGAGATCCTCTCGACTCTTCAGGTAGGAGACCAGCACGGGCGGGGCCAGGGACGGCCAATGCCAGCCGCGGAGGTCCCGAGGAGCCCACCCGCAGATCAGCACCCGGCGTTTGCGCTTATCGTTCCCGCCGTTTGGTCCGATAGAGTCCACCTTGTACCCCTTATTTGTCCCCTCAGACGATCTTGTGCTCCTGATGGGCGGCCGCGTGCATGTGAGCGAACGCCCGCTGGCCGAGCCGGCCGAGAATGATCAGCAAAAGCAAAGCGGCGACCACCAACTGACCGGTGCTTGCCCGCCATTCAGCTAGACGTCGGAGGTAAGTGACCAGTGGCCAGACAAAAAACACAATTGACATGAGAGCGCTAAGCACGCCGTAAATCAGAAAGACTCGCCGCTCTCGAATGCTCGGCGGCCTGCCTGAAACGACAGCTGACCGGCTGAAGATCTTCTTGACATAGGCGAAGGACCTTCTTTGCAGGTCTGGAATTCCCGTCCAATCCATGAGCATGTAGTAAGCGTCCATCTTGATCAGCGGGTTGAAGTTCATGGCCAACGAGAAGGCCTTGATCACCGCGAGCAATGCCCACACGACCAGCCAGGGCGAGCCAATCGAGCTGGCTCCCAACCAGGCGATAACACCAAGCGAGGCCCAGGTTACCAACGGTCCGGCCAATGAAACGAGGATCCGCTGGCTCTTCTGCCGGAAATTCCACGCGGCTGAAGTGTCGCAAAAGAAGATGAACGAAGCGAGGTACCACATGATCCCCATGTTCGGCACGCGACCACCAAAGTGCTTGCAGACGACGCCGTGCGCCAGCTCATGGAAGCCCACGAGGACCAGCATCAAGGCGTAAGCTACGGGAATCGTCCAGGCTGCCTCGCTCACGATCATCTTCTCGAGTTCCGGAGCCGCCGCAACGAATCGATCCCAATTACGAACGAGCGGGATGATGCCGGAGAGCCCGACGAGGAAAAGAGCCGCGAATCCCCAGCGATTCACGAGCGGCCGCACCCGGCGATGGACGGCGGTTACCACAGCGTCGGCCCGGGGAATCGACAGTTTCGGGGCGATAATCCATCGGAACCATTTCTTCCACTTCGATTCGTTCTCACCTGATCGGGCCAGCATTCCCGCAGCTTCGAGCGTCTCGTAGATACGAGCCAACTGTGCCGGGGCGATCGGCCCGAGCTCGGCAGAGTGTTCCAGGTAGATGTCGTGGAAAGTCGTGCGGCCATCGAAACGCCGGACGATAAAAGCGTCTGACCGCGAAAGTCGGAGCACGGAGCCGCTTTTCGGGTCATGGAGGATGGCGCCAGTGGGGACGGCGGCGTTCTCCTCACCCGGAGGGTAATCAAGCTCCAGATCGGACCTTAGTCGAGGCATCAGGCCCATGACCCAGAATTGGCGTGACTTGCCCTCGATTCGGGGATACTTCATGAGCACCAACTCGCGTTGGCGGCCATTCACCCGAAAAAAGACGCGGTCCATACGCCGCTTGATCAGGTGCAGCCAGAGGGTTTCGACCTCGATCTCTTCGAGGTTCGCGTCACTGTCGGGCACCTCGTAGTTGGGCGCCTTGTGAGGATTCAGAGGTACCGCCTCGTTGTAGATCACGCGCAGAGTGAGGACTGACTCTTCCCGTTCAAATACGGCCTCAAAGGGCTGCGGCGCTCCGGCGGCCGAAGCCGCGCGCGTCAACTCCTCGCAGGCTTCCGAGAGGGCGCCGACAACCATGTCGTGAAGTGCTTCTGGGAAGGTGACGATGTCCAGATACTCTCGGCACGCCGCCTCAACAAGGCGAGTCCATTGTGGTTCGCTCCCGACTCTGAGCCTCAGTTCTTCCGCCAAGACCGCTCCCCCGCCAGTGCCGTAAATTCCAGGACGCTGACACAATAGCGCCGGTGTCGGCACCCGTCAAGGTCGGTCTCCCACTGGTCCTCCCGCTCCGCGGGGGAGCCAAAGCGGCGTCGCCCGGCCTGAGGGCCTCGAAGGTGGAGGCTTCCGCTGGGAGCGCAGGCGTCTCGCCTGCACTGGGGCAAGGGGCGTCTCGCCCCGTCCGCGCTGTTGGCACCATCGGCCTTGCCAGCGGCGCGGACGGGGCGGGACGCCCCTTGCCCCAGTGCAGGCGGGACGCCCCTTGCCCTTTACTTTTTGGAGCGCGGGGGCGCCAGGCCATTTTGGAGTGCGGCGGCAACGAGAGGCCG
>RPQK01000461.1 GCA_003819755.1 Acidobacteriota bacterium
AGGCCGGGCACCATTGACAAGGCCAGATAATAAAAGGTTTCGTTATTCATCCCACTAGCTATAACGCTCGAGTTGAAAAATCTGCGAAAGAAAATTTTCAGGGAGGTCGCGGCCCTTGAATGGCATTTACCTTTTTTCCGGTGCCGGCGACGAGTCGGTGCCACCAGCCGCGGCTGGTCGCACCGGCTTCGCTCTTGGCACCGGCCAAAGAAATGAAATGGCATTCGCGGAGACGCCTGCGCTCTCCTCAGCGAGTATCTTCTTCCCCGCGAATTCGATATCCTTTTGATCGATGAAGGTCTCGTTCATCGAATTCCTCAACGCTGTACCCCTCGGTTGGGGACTCCTCCAAGGACAGGCCGGCGATCAGGTTGAATTGTTTCTCGACGTTCCGTCTCAGTGCGCCGAGAAGCTCGCGCGGGGAGAAGCGGACGTCGGCTTGATTCCGGCGGTCGAATACCAGCGGATTCCAGGGCTTCGAGTCCTCCCAGGCATCGCGATAGCGGCGAAGCATGAGGTGAGGAGCGTCCTGTTTGTCAGCAAGACCCCGATCGAAAGAGTGTCAAAGGTGGCAACTGACAGTGCGAGCCGCACGTCCGTCGCCCTGCTGCGGATCTTGCTCGAGAAGTTCTACCGCAATTCGGGGGTCAAGTTCGAAGACCGGGACGCGAACCCCGAGACGGTTCTGTCTGGACTCGATGCGGCCCTCGTGATCGGTGATCCGGCTCTGAAGATCAGGAAGGAAGGGTTGCTGGTCTACGATCTGGCCGGAGAGTGGAAGAGATTTACGGGACTGCCGTTCGTTTTTTCGTTCTGGGCGATTCGGCCCGGATTCGATATCGAAGAGGGCGCGAGCGTTCTCTATCAATCCCGCGAGGCGGGTCTGAACAGCATCGAGGAGATTTGCCGGATCTACGGGCAACGACTCCGGATTCCTTCTGCAGAGGTCAGGAGCTACCTTCTCGAGAATCTCGACTATTCTCTTGACGCTCGGAACCGGCAGGGGCTCGAGTGTTTCTTCTTGTATGCGGCCGAGCTCGGCCTGATTCCGCGAGCGAAACCGCTTGATTTTGTTTCTTTAGAGTCCGAGGTGAAAGGCATATGGTGAGGACGGGGTTGGAAGTGCTCCTGGCCGACAGACTTGAACTCCTGCAAGGCAAACGCGTGGGCGTGGTCGCGAATCCGAGCTCGGTAAACGCCTCGCTCGAGCACGCCGTCGATCTCCTGTATCGCCACCCCGACGTCCGCCTGACCACCATCATGGGACCGCAGCACGGCGCCCGGGGAGAGACACAGGACAATATGATCGAATGGGAGGACTATCGGGACCCCGTGACCAGGCTCCCGGTCTACAGCCTCTATGGCAAGACGCGCAAGCCGACCCCGGAGATGCTGAAAGACGTCGATCTGTTGATCTTCGACGTTCAGGACGTGGGTGCCCGCTACTACACTTTCGTCTATACCATGACTCTTGCTATGCAGGCCTGTGGGGAACTCGGACTGGAGATGGTGGTCCTCGACAGGCCGAACCCGATCGGGGGTTCCCAGATCGAAGGCCCTGTTCTTGATCCCGATTACCGGTCCTTTGTCGGGCTGTTTCCCTTGGCGATTCGCCATGGATTGACGGTCGCCGAGCTTGCCCGCTACTTCTCCGCGGAGTGTGGCGTCGCGTGCCGACTGGAAGTGGTTCCGATGACGGGCTGGCACCGGGAAATGTACTTCGACGAGACCGGCCTTCCCTGGATCATGCCGTCTCCGAACATCCCCACGCTTGATAGTGCGGTCGTTTATCCGGGGCTTTGCCTGCTGGAGGGAACGAACGTATCCGAAGGCCGTGGGACGACTCGTCCTTTTGAGCTGAGCGGTGCCCCCTGGGTGGATCCGAATACCCTGGTGAAGATGCTCGAACGCCTGGATCTCCCAGGCGTCACGTTCCGCCCGGTTCACTACATTCCGACCTTCCATAAATGGAGTGGAACGATGATCGGTGGCCTGCAGATCCATGTTACTGATCGGGGCGCCTTCAGGCCGTTCCTCACGGGGGTGGCGTTGATAAAAGCCTACCGGGAACTTGGCGGTGAGCAGTTCCGGTGGAAAGACCCTCCGTACGAGTACGAGTACGAGAAATGGCCGATCGATATCCTTTTCGGGAACGCCACTATCCGTCAGCAAATCGAACGAGGCGACTCGCTGGAGCAGATTGAAGCCGGCTGGCAGCAGGAGCTGAACACCTTCGCGGAAAAGCGCGAGAAATATTTGCTGTACCGAGTCACTTAGACAGGATTTGCAGGATTAACAGGATTCAGACTCTCGATTCTGTCGATCTTGTCAATCCTGCCTGGAAGAGGTCCATGCACATAGAAACCGAAGCCAAGTTCGAGATAGAACCTGCCGAACTGGGGGCAATACGCGCCCGTTTCCTTAAACTCGGCGCCATCCCGGTCAGCGGGCCTGATACGGAGGAAAACCAGCTCTTCGATTACGCGGATGGCCGGCTGGCTCGCTCCGGTTGCGCGCTTCGGATCCGGTCTTACGCCGGGCAGAGTCTGTTGACGTTCAAAGGGCCAGTGCAGTCCGATCCCCTTCTCAAAAAACGCGAGGAAATCGAGACTCTGCTCGAGGGTGGCGAGGCCCTCAAAAGCATTCTCGGACGATTGGGCCTGGTCGTTTCTTTTGACTATCGGAAGACTCGGGAAATCATGAGGTATCAGAAGGGGTCAGAGGTGTTTCAGATCTGCTTCGATCAGACCCCGGTCGGTTGCTTCGTTGAGATCGAAGGCAGCGGGGAAGGGATCAAGCAGTTGGCCGCTGACTTCGGGTGGACGCACTTCATTACGAAGAGCTATATCGATCTGTATCAGGAGAGACAGTGAGGGCCCTCGTCCTGGCCGCCGGTCTCGGCACCCGCCTCTTTCCGCTGACCCTGCTCCGCGCCAAACCCGCCATCCCGTTCGTTAACCGGCCGATCATCCAATATTCGCTCGAAATGCTGAAGCGAGCAGGGATCGACGAGTGCGTGGTCAACCTGCACCATCTCCCCGAAACGGTCCGGCAAGCGGTCGGGGCTGGTTTTCCGGGTGTCCACTACTCCTACGAACCCGAAATACTCGGAACCGGCGGTGCGATTGCGAAGATCCGGGATTTCCTGGCTGGCGACGACTTTGTGGTGTGCAACGGGAAGATCTACTTCGAAGAGGATCTAGGCAAGGCGGTAACCTCCCACAAAGAATCCGGGGCCTTGGCGACGCTGGTCCTTGTCCCTTTCGATCGGAATGCGGAGTTTAATCCCGTGTTTGTCGATGGCCGGTCCAAGGTGAAGGGATTTGGGCCGCGTTACGAAACCCAGGCGGGCGACACTCCCTTTGTTTTTACAGGCGTCCATGTCCTTTCTCCGGAGATCCTCGGCCGCATTCCGGACGGCCCTTCCGACACGGTTCGGGATCTCTACCTGTCGCTGATCCGAGAAGGAAAGGGAGTCAATGCATTCATCAGTCATGCCTTCTGGTGCGAGATCAGCACTCCCCGGCGTTACCTCGAAAAATCGTTCGAGGTGCTGAGGCGGTCGGAGGCCCAAAGTAACGTGATCTCCGGTCACGGAACCACGATTCATTCAGGCGCCCAACTGCAAGATTCCATCCTCTGGAATAATGTCTCAATTGGTGAGCACGCTTACCTAAACAAGGTTATCGCCGTCGATAACATCTCGATCCCGGCGAACGCTCGATTTGAAGAGTCGATCATCACGCCGTTGACGAAATTTGAAGGAGTTTTGCAGTCCAGGGGAGGCCGGCGGGACCGTGACCTTGTCATATGGCCGCTGTAAGTTGGTTCCCCTCCTAACCTTGAACCTCTGAACTGCTTGGGAGAAGATTAAATAAATGGACGCCAGTTCCTTCCCCCCTGTTCAACAACGCCTGATGGAGTTCATTCGGCATCGATTTCAACTTGGCTACAATCACTACAGCGTTCAGAAGCTGATAGGCGATGCCTCCTCCCGCCAGTACTTCCGGCTGGTCCTTGAGGATGAGGGATCGTATGTCCTGGCCGCCTACCCGGAGCCCTTCAGCCCGCGCGGGTTCACCTACCAGGACGTCTACGACATTTTCAGGAAGGTTCAGCTTCCCGTTCCCGAGATCATCGTGGCCGATGGTGACCTGGGGATCGTCTTGCAGGAAGACCTGGGAGACGAATCGGTTCAGAAACGGCTTCGCAAGAGCTCTCAGGAAGAGCATTGCCGGCTCCTGTGCCGGGCCATCGATCTGCTCATCACCATCCAAGCGGAAGCGTCCAAAGTCGTTCCAGCGGAAACAGACGCTTTCAAGCTCGCGTTCGATAAGGAGAAACTGAGCTGGGAGCTGGCTTTCTTCCGGCGGTACTATGGAGGGTATCGACACCTGCCGCTTCCCGAGAACGAAGCGTTGATCCAGGAATCGAATCGCCTCGCTGAGGAGCTGGCCTCGTACCCTCGCTTTCTCTGCCATCGCGACTATCACGTCCGCAACCTGATGATTAAGAACGAGGGGCTGTATATCATCGACTTCCAGGATGCCCGTCAGGGCCCGGCCCTCTATGATCTGGTCTCCCTGTTAAAGGACTCGATTCAGCTGGCGCCTGAGGAGGTCGACTGGTATATCACCTACTACGTAAACCAATCTCGTGCCCTCGACTCGCCAGCCCTTCTCGAGGAAAAGCTGCTTCGACGCCAGTTCGATCTGATGACCGCACAGCGGCTTTTGAAGGCGCTCGGAACGTACGGTTACCAGATAACAGAGAGAGGCAACTTCATCTACGAACAGTACGTAGCTGGTTCTCTTTACAGAGCCTCGCTGGCCTTGCAGTCTCTTCGCGAATTCCCGTATATTCAATCCCTTGTTGAAGACGAAGTGAAGAACCTCGTCACCGATAAGGATAGATAGGGTTACGGGTTCGGGGTTCTGGGTTCTGGGTTCTGGGTTTCTCAGTTCGGGTTTTGAGTTCGCAGTGCCGGGTAGCGCACCTGGAGCTGCCAACTGAGAACCGTGAATCCACAACCCCGAACTTGGAACCCAGAACCCAGAACCCCGAACCGGGAACCGAGAACCTATGCCCCACGTTTATGTCGAGGATATTTCCAAACACGAAGGCCAGGAGGTAACCCTCAAAGGCTGGGTTTACAACCGAACCGATAAAGGAAAGCTGCGCTTCCTGATGCTCCGAGATGGGAGCGGCCTTATTCAGGCGGTGGTCTTCCAGAAGGCGGTCGCGCCAGACGTGTTTACTGCAGCGGATACCGTTACCCAGGAATCGTCGGTCATCGTGACCGGGAAAGTCCGGGCGGATCAGCGGGCGCCTGGAGGATACGAGCTGGACGTTACTAATCTCGAAGTCCTTCAGCAGGCGGACGCTTATCCCATTACGCCGAAAGAACACGGCACGGCCTTCCTGATGGAAAATCGCCACCTCTGGCTTCGTTCCAGCCGCCAGCACGCCGCTTTAAGAGTACGGAGCGAAATCATCAAGGGGTGTCGCGACTTCTTCGACGATCGGGGATTTGTCCTTGTCGACACTCCAATCATCACGCCTGCGGCTTGCGAAGGCACCACCACGCTGTTTGAGCTCGATTATTTCGGCGAAAAGGCCTTTCTGACCCAGAGCGGGCAACTCTACAACGAAGCCGACTGCATGGCTTTTGGTAAGGTCTATTGCTTCGGTCCGACATTTCGCGCCGAGAAGTCGAAGACCCGGCGTCATCTGATGGAATTCTGGATGATCGAACCGGAAGTGGCCTTCGCGGACCTGGACGACATCATGAGGCTGGCCGAAGACTTGATCAGCTACCTGGTGGCAAGGGTTCTGGAGAAGCGGGGCGAAGAACTGAAGCGGCTGGAGCGCAACACGGCACTCTTGGAGAACGTCCGCCCTCCTTTCCCACGGATCAGTTACCACGAGGCCTTCGATATACTGGAGAAGGAAGGAACCGAGACGGCCCGAGGTGCGGATCTGGGCGCCCCCGACGAGACGATACTTTCCTCCCGGTACGACAAGCCCCTGATGGTCCATCGATATCCAAAAGATGTGAAGGCCTTCTACATGCAGCCTGATCCCCAAAATCCCGACGTGGCGTTATGTGTCGACGTGCTGGCGCCGGAGGGCTATGGGGAGATCATCGGAGGCAGCCAGAGAATCCATGATCACGACCTGCTCCTGAAGCGTATCAAGGAGCACAATTTGCCGATCGAGGCTTTCCAGTGGTACCTCGACATTCGTAAGTACGGAACAGTGCCTCACAGCGGCTTCGGGATGGGAATCGAGAGAGTGGTGGCGTGGATATGCGGTTTGGAGCACGTGCGTGAGACGATCCCGTTCCCGAGAATGCTGTATAAGATTTACCCGTGAGGGGAAACTGACAAACTGACAAACTGACAGACTGACAAGCTGACAAACTGACAGACTGACAAACTGACAAAC
>RPQK01000462.1 GCA_003819755.1 Acidobacteriota bacterium
AAGCGGCGTCGCCTCGAGGCCTGATAAAGCGTCGGCCTCTCGTTGCCGCCGCACTCCAAAATGGCCTGCGCCCCCGCGTTCAAAAAAGTAAATGAAATGGCATTAGGCGAGACGCCTGCGCTCCCAGCGGACGCCTCCACTTTCGATTCGTATTTTAGCGCTCATGCCCCTTCGGGGCTCGGTCACTCTACCCGTATCTGCCTTCGATGTACTCCGCCGTCTTCGGATTGTCCGGTGACAAGAACAGTTCTTCGGTGCGCTGGTGTTCTATCACCTCCCCCAGCAGCATGAATATGCACTCGTCGCTCGCCCGGCGCGCCTGGGCCATGTTGTGAGTGACGATTACAATCGTATACCGGCCGCGCATCTCAAACATCTGTTCTTCGACGGCGCGAGTCGCCTCGACGTCGAGCGCCGAGCACGGCTCGTCCATCAAAATGACCTCCGGTTTCAGGGGAAGCAGGCGCGCGATGCAAAGCTTCTGTTGCTGTTCCAGCTGCAAATCTGTGGCGCGCGCGCCGAGCCGGTCCTTCAGGTCATTCCAAAGTCCGACTTCCGTCAGCGCCTTTTCCACGGCTTCGTCAAGTTCGGCCTGCTCTAGCGAGCGGCGCGGAGTGTGAAGCCGCATACCGAAGACGATGTTCTCATAGACGGAAATAGGCAAGGGATTCGGCCGCTGAAAAACCATCCCCACCCCTTTTCGAAGCTCGACCAGTGAGACATCGGGATCGTAGATGTTCTTCCCCAGGATGAAGATTTCGCCCTCGGTTCGCACGGAAGCGTACCGTTCGTTTATCCGGTTAAAACAACGCAGAAGCGTCGTTTTGCCGCATCCCGAGGGTCCGATCAGCGACGTGATCAGGCCTTGTCTGATCCGGGTCGAGATGTTCTTGAGCGCCTGGAAATCTCCGTACCACAGGTTCAGCCCCCGCGTCTCGATCGCGCATTCGTCGGATTGAGTTGTTGACTGTCTAGCCGTAGATTCCATTCACGTAGTCGTAAGTCATCTGGCTCGCAGGGTTGTCCGAGAAGATGACGTCATTCCGGTCCAACTCCACAATTTCGCCTTTGAAGAGGAACATGGTTCGGTCAGCCAGGCGTCGCGCCTGCTGCGTCAAATTGGTTACGAGGATGATGGTGATCTCCCGGCGCAGTTCCTTCAGCACGTCCTCAATCCGCATCGTCGTGACCGGGTCGATAGCAATCGAGAATTCATCGAGACAGAGCACCTCGGGTTCATGGGACAAGGCGCGCGCAATGGTCAAGCGCTGCTGCTGGCCGCCCGACAGCTTCGTCCCCAGGCTGTTCAGCCGATCTTTTACTTCGTCCCACAGGGCCGCCTGGCGCAAACAACGCTCCACGATTTCGTCCAGGTCCTGCCTGTTCTTCAGACCTGCCGCTCGCGGTGCGAAGGCGACGTTATCGTAAATAGTCAGCGGGAGGCCCACGGGCAGGGGAGCGACCATGCCGATCGATCTTCGCAGCTCGTAAACATCGATCCGCGATCGAATGTCTCTGCCATCGAGCAGAATCGTGCCCGAAACTCGGGCATCAGGGACAAAGTCGATCGTGCGGTTAAGGCAGCGAAGCAATGTGCTTTTGCCCGATTGTGCGGGTCCTATGACGCCGAGGATCTCATTCTCGGCGACGGTGAACGAAATCCCGTGAAGCACCTCTTTGGAGCCGTAGGAAAGCCGCAGGTTCTGAACTGAAATCTTTTCTCCGGGGGGCATCAGGTCACCATTTCTTCCGGCTGCGAAGCCAGGCCCGAAAGGCAATTGCGCTGGCGTTTACCAGGAGGACCGAACCTAACAACACGATCGCGGTGGCGTAAGGCACGGATTCATCCACGTTTGGAACCTGCGTGGCCATCGTGTAAAGGTGCATCGAAAGCGCCATGCATTGCTCGTTGAGCCGGTAGGCGAAAATGTCCCCCCGTTCTATCGCTTTGTAGAACACCGCCCCGGTGAACATGATGGGGGCCGTTTCGCCGGCGGCTCGGCTCACCTGCAAGATGACACCGGTCAGTATCCCGCTGGTTGAGTTGGGCAGGACGATAGACCGGATAGTCTGCCACCGGGTAGCGCCCACATTCCAGCAGGCTTCACGAAAGGCCATGGGGACCGAGGCCAGTGCCTCGCGCGTGCTCGCAATGATCACCGGCAGGGTCATGATTGCCAGCGTCAGGGACGCGGACAGGATTGAATAGCCAAACCGTGCCGCGTAGACGAAGGCGCCGAGGCCAAAGAGGGCGTGTACGATGCTCGGCACGCCAGCCAGGTTGATGACCGCCAGGTTGATCGTCCGGTTGAGCCAGTTGTCTTTCGCGTACTCATTTAAGTAAACGGCGGCCAGTACCCCGATCGGCGTCGCGACCGCGAGCGAGATAAACACCAGATAAACGGTGCCGACAAAAGCCGGCCAGACTCCGCCCTCCGTCATGCCCTTCCTCGGCACGTCGAGCACAAATTCAAGGCTCAGGGAGGGCCAGGCTTTGACGAGCAGGTAGGCGACAATCGCGAGCAGCGGGATGATCATCGCGATCGCCATCGCGAAGAACAGCCATCGAGCCAGGTTCTGGACGCGTTCTTTCCGCTCGGCGAACTCGGTCTTGGAAAAGCGCGAGCCGCCCGTTTTGCCGGTGTCAGGCATCGTCACTTCCTCCTGACTCCTCGGATAACCAGGTCCGCGCCGAGGTTGACCAGGAAGGTAATGGTGAACAGCAATACGC
This sequence comes from Acidobacteriota bacterium, assembly GCA_003819755.1. GTDB lineage: Bacteria > Acidobacteriota > UBA6911 > RPQK01 > RPQK01 > RPQK01. The sequence goes on from RPQK01000462.1 coordinate 2,732, forward strand.
CTGTCAGGAAAAGCACCCGGTAGTGTTCGGAACCAACCGGGGCTTCACCCAGTTCCGCCGCGATGTTGGCGGTCAGCGTGCGAATCGAATCGAGAATCCCATGCGGGATGTGAACCGCGTGCCCGGTTGCCATGAGGACCGCCATCGTCTCCCCAACCGCCCGTCCCACCCCCAGCAGCACCGCCGCCAGCAGGCCGTTCTTGGCGGCTGGCAACAGCACCCTGTACACCAACTGCCACTTGGTCGCGCCGAGCGCCTGTCCTGCTTCCCGATAGGCGTCGGGTACCGCTTTTAAGGCGTCTTCCCCAATCGAGACAATGATCGGGACGGCCATCAAGGCCAGAATGATGGCGCCGTTCAGCATGTTCACTCCCACGGGGGCGCTCGTGTACTTGACGATGATCCGGCTCATGACCGTCAGACCGATGAAGCCCCAGACCACGCTGGGGATTGCGGCGAGCAACTCGATGACGATTTTCAGGGTCTCTCTGAGCTTCGGTCCGCAGAACTCCGACAGGAAAATCGCGCCCCCGAGCCCCAGCGGGACGGCAAAGGCCATGGCCAGCAGCGTGACGCTGAAGGTGCCGGCAATCAGAGCCAGCGTCCCGTACCTCACGTTATTGACCGACGTGGGATACCACTCGATGCTGGTGAAGAATTGGATGACGCTGAATTTTTCGCTCGTCAGGACCGGCAGCGCTTCCCGAAAGACAAAAAGGAAGATGGCGAGCACAAAGAGGATCGCACTGATCCCGCTGAAGCGAATGACCAGCTCGAGCAGCTTCTCGCCAATCACGGCCCACCGCGCCCGGTGCGGCCGGCGGCGACCAGAGGCAGACTGACCGCTCCCGGCTGACTGCTGCTTGCTTCCAGGTGTCGGGGGCGCGGCAGAGTCCGACGCCTTACCTTGCTGATTTTTTGGCTGATAGCGGGACGTATCCACTTGCCTCAACGATTTGTTGCCCGGCGTTGCTTAAGATCCAGTCAATGTAGTCCTTTACGGCCCCCTTAGGATCTCCGAGGACGTAAAGGTTGAGCGAACGCGCTATGGGATATGTTTTGTTCAGTGTGGTTTCCGCAGTCGGTGGCACTCCGGGTTGACCGGGTTTCTCCGCGATACGGAGCATCTTGACGCCGCTGTTGGCGTAACCCATTCCACTATAACCTATCGCCGTGCGGGCATTTCCAACCAGCTCCACCACCTCTTTGGACCCGTTCATGTCCCGGGAGCCGAGCTCGAAGTCCTTCTTGTGCAATACCTTCTCCCGAAAGAACTCATAGGTCCCGGAACTTGACTGCCGGCTGACGCGGACTATCGTGTCGTCGCGGACGTCCGGGATGCGAACGCCCAACTGCGACCATTTGGTGATGCGCCCGTCTTCCACGAAGATCTCGGCCAGTTGCTCGAGCGAAATCTCGTCGAGCGGATTCGTCCGGTTGACATAGACCGCGAGAGCGTCATAGCCGGCCACGAAGCCTTTCGGCTCTTTACCGGTGTTCGCCTTCGCCTGCTGTATCTCCTCGTCCTTGATATCGCGGCTGGCGTTGGCGATGTCGATGGTCCCCCGGATGAGAGCGGCAATGCCGACGCCGGAGCCGCCTCCTGACACCTCCACGTCCACCTTGGGGTTCACGGTTCGGTATTCTTCGGCCCAGGCCTGGGCTACGTTGACCATCGTGTCGGAGCCTTTGTTTTGGATGGTCGCCGCGCCCGCGCGTTCGGCGTCCCTGTTGGAACCGCTGCATCCCGGGTATAGAAGGGCGCAGACTGTAAGTGCTGCGACCACACCCATTCTTGACACTTGATTCAGATTCATCCGGGTCTGGTGGCTGTTCTCAGCTTCCGATGATACGGGTCGGTTCAATCTCAGCGCCGAGCATCGCCCGAGTGAGATCACGCAAATGCTGCTCGATGAAGTCGTGCGCTTTTTGGTACGCCGCTTTGACCTCCTCGTCGGTGCCCTGGACCGCGCACGGGTCTGGGAGGTTCCAGTCAATCAACACGCTTTTGGCAGGAAGTTGGATAGCGTTCAACGTTTCCTTCCCGAAAGCGATCACCACTTGGTAGTACTCGAGATTCGGCACTTGATCGATGGCTTTACTGGAGTGTCGCGCGATATCAATGCCCTTACTTGTCAGGAATTCAACCATCCGTGAGTCCAACGGGGCAGGGTCTATGCCGGCACTCGTAAACATGAACTTCGGCTCCTGCAGAGAATTCCCGATGGCCTCGGCAATCTGGCTCAGGCAGGAATTGTTCCTATCGACAAGAAGGACGCGGAAAAGGTCCGCCCCCTGGTGCTTGGCGTACCGACCGGTACAGGTATAGAGGACCTCTTCACAGATGTTGTCCGCCTGGTCGGAGACTCGTTCCAGGCGACGCGCAATGGTGAGCAGCGGCGTCATCGCCTCCAGCGGGATTCGACCCCCCTGCTGGTATCCGAACACCTCGTTGTTGATGACGCTGCGGAAGCGGTCGACCTCGCTTTCGCTCTGCATCGTCTTCCTGGCGAGATCGACATCCTGCTCAAGGAAGGCCCGAACGGCATTCCGGAGCATCGGGATTGCGATGCCCGCCATCTCTTGGTACCGCCGGTGCAGGAAGTGGAGATTTAAATGGCTGATCTTGAGACTGTTTCGGGCGATGCTTTCGCAGTAGTCGCCTACCCGTTCAAGGTCCTGGTTGATCTTTATGGTGGCGTAGACAAAGCGCAGAGGGCTGGCGACGGGCTGCTGCCGGACGAGAAACTCCAGACATAAGCGGTCGATCTCCCGCTCGAGCTCGTCGATATGCTGGTCGCGCAGGACGACCAGGTAAGCTTTCGGCCGGTTGGCGGTCAGGAACGCGTCGACGCTGTCGTTGAGAGCCCGCGAGGCCAGGTCCACCATCTGGCGGACCTTCTCCCGAATTCGGTTCAGATCTCTCTCCAGGCTTGCTTCATAGTGAGTCGGCATAGTTGTTGTGCGCGTTACTGCAAATCGTAGCACGCATTCGGGGAAAGGGGGAATGGGCAGGGGCGAAGGGGCGAAGGGGAGAAGGGGCAAAGGATCAAAGGGGCAAAGGATCAAAGGGGAGAAGGGAATATCGAATATCGAATGTCGAATGTCGAACAAAAACGATGAGATGGTCGAGGGAAAAGGTAGCGCATTCATGCCTTCGACATTCATCGTTTTTTGTTCGATATTCTATATTCGAGAGGCAATTGCAAAATTCCCCGTGATCCGCTCCAAAACGAATATCGAATGTCGAATATCGAATGTCGAATCTCGAAGGGAGGGAAAAGAGACAGTGCTGGACAGATAATCACAGTGGGATCTCCCCAGCGTCCAACCGTGGTGAGGTGCAGAGTTCGGAATCATGAGGAGATCCTAACTTCGACATTCGACATTCGATATTCGATATTCGATATTCGTCGATATTTGTTTTGGAGCGGATCACGGGGAATTTTGCAATTGCCTCTTGTTGTTCGGTTATTCTGCCACTCGCCACTTGCCCCTTGCCACTCGCCACTTGCCACTTCAGTCGAAAACGAATATCGAATGTCGAATATCGAATGTCGAATATCGAAGGGAGGGAAAAGAGACAGTGCTGGACAGATTATCACAGTGGGATCTCCTCAGCGTCCAACCGTGGTGAGGTGCAGAGTTCGGAATCATGAGGAGATCCTAACTTCGACATTCGACATTCGATATTCGATATTCGATATTCGTCGATA
>RPQK01000463.1 GCA_003819755.1 Acidobacteriota bacterium
ACGGACGCCATACCGCTGACATCTCGCGCAAAGATGATCACGATGCTGGAAAGCGCGATTTCACTCGTGACGACCGTTGTCGTAGCCTCACGTGCTATCAGCCTCCTCGGCCGTTGAGAGACTGAGCTTCTGGACCTGGTGCCGGGGGCCCCCTCCACGCGACAACTTTCCACCGCTGATTACGCCGATTCCTATATAATGCCAACCGTGCGAGGTTCCGGTTCCAAACTCGCCCGCAAGATGAACAATGCAGTGTTTGGATCCGTCAAATAGTTCGTGCCCTGACGTGCGGGGTGCGGAAGGGTGGTCCGGGCCGGGCATTCACGCGGACCAATTGAAATGATGTTCACGTCCTTCTTCTCGAACAAACCTGATGGGCTGGGATTGGGTCTCCACGTCTGCCGGACGATCGTTACATCGCGGGGTGGGGGCATCCGGGTGCAGAACGGCAAAACTGGCGGGGCGATCCTTCAGTGCAACCTGCCGCTCACCGGAGGATCCAAACCTTGAACGATACCCAGGCCACAGTGTTTGTTGTCGATGATGACAAGTCTGTGAGGAAGAGCCTCAGTCGCCTGCTCAGGTCGTTTGGATACGACGTCGAGCTTTTTGCTTCGGCAGACGAGTTCCTGCAGCGCCTGCCTTGCGAAGGCGTCGGGTGCCTGGTTCTCGATGTCCAGATGCCTGGTCTGAACGGCTTAGAGTTGCAGGAGAAGCTTGCAGGTTGCCCTTCCATGCTCCCAATTGTATTCATCACCGGCAATACCGACCTCTCCACGGGCGTGCGGGCGATGGACGCCGGCGCTAGCGCCTTCATTACGAAGCCGTTCCGCGAAGAGACGCTGCTGGAGGCTATCAAGCGGGCGCTCGCGGAATGCCGTAACGGGCACGAGGGCGATCGGCACCACGGGGGGCAGTCTTAAGAAATCACCTGGCGACTGATGACTGTCGGGCCGGGTCGCTCCGCGAAAAGCGTTGCGCTCACGGCCTCTGAGAAGGTGTGAAAAAATCAAGCGTGTCGACGAGCTTTTATCGTGGCCGGACTCTCCAGAGTCCGGCGCGTACATCGTGCAGCCAGCCATCATCCACGCGCCGGACTCTGGAGAGTCCGGCCACGATAAAAGCCCGTCGACACGCTTGATTTTTTCACACCTTCTGATTCGATACGTCCGACTCCACCCACCAATCAGACTGTAACAATTGCCCGTTATAGCGCTGCTTTCTGAATGCTATTTCAGGTCGATGAAGCTTGCCATCGTTCGTTCCGGCCATTCTTGTTTATAGCCTCAAGCGATCAATGGAATTGCGTAGCTGAGAGACTAAACGCCTTGCTTGCGCACGGGTACTGTCAAACTTGACAGGCGATGGCCTCGAGTAGGCTTTTCCTCACCTGTCATTATTTACAGCTGCTTTTCCCCTCGAAGAATCATAGGTTCGAGACGACAGGCGCGGGTGGGGCGCTGTTAGAAGGGAATTTCCGTATGAACGCTGAGCAAAAACGCCTTAAAGAGTCACGAGAGCAAGGCAGCAACTGGAAGAAATGGGGACCGTACCTGAGCGAGCGGCAGTGGGGTACGGTGCGGGAAGACTACAGTGAGGACGGTAACGCTTGGGACTATTTCTGCCACGACCAGGCCCGTTCCCGGGCCTACCGCTGGGGCGAGGACGGACTTGCGGGGATCTCCGACGACCATGGATTCCTGTGCTTTGCGCTGGCCCTCTGGAACCGAAGGGATCCCATTCTCAAGGAACGACTGTTCGGTTTGACTAATAGCGAGGCGAATCACGGAGAGGACGTCAAGGAATATTATTTCTACCTGGACTCCACGCCCACACATTCGTACATGAAATACCTCTACAAGTATCCCCAGGAAGCCTATCCGTACGAAAAGCTGGTGACCACGAACCGGCAGCGGAGTCGCCATGAACTCGAATATGAGCTTATCGACACGGGTATCTTCGATGGGAATCGCTATTTTGACGTATTCGTTGAATATGCCAAGGCGTCTCCCGAAGACATCCTGATTGAGATCACGGCGTGCAACCGCGGTCCGGAAACGGCTTCGCTGGACGTGCTGCCAACGCTGTGGTTCCGCAATGTCTGGTCCTGGAGCGAAAACGCCGTTCGGCCGGACATCCAGCACTCCGGCTCTGACGGCAGTTCCCTCGTGGCTGCGGCCTCGCATCCCGACCTCGGAAGCCGGTTCCTCTATGCCGAGAACGCGGCTGAGCTGCTTTTCACCGAGAATGAAACGAACACCGAGCGGCTTTTCGCGACCGCAAACCGAACACCCTACGTCAAAGATGGAGTCGACAACTTCATCGTCCACGGTTATCGAGATACGGTGAATCCCGAGAAAACGGGAACCAAGGTGGCAGCTCACTATCCGCTCAGCATTCCGGCGGGCGAATCTCGCACGGTTCGGTTGCGACTGAGTGACGTGGCGCCTTCGAAGGGGGAAGTATTTGGGAGCGCCTTTGAAGCGGTCATGAAGGCTCGCCGAAAGGAGGCCGACGAATTCTATGGCGGCGTGATCCCCTCCTCTCTGGATGCCGATGAGGCAAACTTGATGCGCCAGGCACTCGCCGGCATGCTGTGGAGCAAGCAGTTCTACTACTACGACGTCAACCAGTGGCTCGACGAGCGCGGCGTGCATCCCTACAAGCCGGCCGGGCGCACATCCCGGAATACTGGCTGGCACCACATGTACAACGCCGACATCATCTCGATGCCGGACAAATGGGAGTACCCGTGGTATGCCGCCTGGGATCTGGCTTTCCACGTATTAGCGCTCACGCTCGTGGACGAGGACTTCGGCAAACAGCAGCTCGACCTGATGGTGCAAGGGCAGTACCTTCATCCAAACGGACAATTGCCGGCCTATGAATGGAATTTCAGCGACGTAAATCCGCCGGTGCATGCATGGTCGACCATCTTTACCTATCGCCTGGAAAAAGCTCAACACGGACAGGGAGACCTCGAATGGCTCGAGCGCTGCTTCCACAAGCTCTTGCTGAACTTCACCTGGTGGGTGAACCGCAAGGACCGCTCGGGGAAGAACGTTTTCGAGGGCGGTTTCCTCGGGCTGGATAATATCGGACTCTTCGACCGCAGCACACCCCTGCCCGGAGGCGGGTATCTGGAACAGGCCGACGGCACCGCCTGGATGGCGCTTTTTTGTCAGAACATGCTGGAAATTGCGGTGCAGCTGACAATGGAAAGGCCGGCTTACCTCGGCATGTGTCGGAAGTTTATCGAGCATTTCCTTTGGATCGCGTCGTCCATGGTCCACGCGGGAGGCGACGTCGGGATGTGGGATGAGGAAGACGGCTTCTTCTATGACGTCCTGCGGTTGCCGAATGGGCAAGGGAGGCCTTTGAAAGTTCGCTCGATGGTGGGCTTGCTCCCCCTGTGCGCAGTCACGGTCTTCGAAAGCGCCGGCAAGTGGATGGACACGGGGACCGCGCGGCGGCTGCGAAGGTTCTTGGAAGACCGGCCCGAACTGAGGGCCCTGATCCACGACCCGCTAAAACCGGGCCAGGTAAACCGTAAGCTGTTCTCCATCCTGGATGAAACCAGGCTTCGGCGGGTGCTGGGGACCATGCTTGACGAAAAAGAGTTTCTCAGTCCGTACGGCATCCGGGCTCTCTCTCGCTATCACGCCGAGCATCCCTGCGTGTTTCAAATGGAGGGCCGGGAATACTCGGTCAGCTACCTGCCGGCGGAATCCGACACCGGGATGTTCGGTGGCAACTCGAACTGGCGCGGGCCTATCTGGATGCCTGTCAACGGGCTGATAATCCGGGCTCTGCTGCAGTATTACGCGTATTTTGGCAATGAGTTCACCGTGGAATGCCCGACGGGCTCAGGAAGAAAGATGAACCTGTACCAGGTCGCGGAGGAGCTCGGACACCGCCTGGCTTCCATCTTCCTGCGCAACAGTGAGGGCCGCCGGCCGGTTTACGGTGGAACCAAGAAGTTCCAGGAGGACCAGCACTGGCACGACCTCATTCTGTTTTACGAGTACTTCCACGGTGACAACGGGGCAGGTTTGGGTGCCAGCCATCAAACCGGGTGGACGGGCCTCATCGCACGCATCATGCACCTGTTTGCCACCACGACGTCAGCGCAGACTCTGGAGCTCGGCAAGCTCGCCGGGGTGACCGACGTGCAGCTGCCAGCCGAGAAGGAGGAGCCCCTGGTTGCAGGCGGAGTTCGGTAGGCAGGTCTCCTGTTTCTTCCGGAGGGCTCTTTACGGACTTCGGTGTCAAAGACTGTCACTTGTGACAGTTTCTGTTCCGCAGCGGTCTCTGTAGTATCCGGCCTAAGGAGAAACTTACCATGACGCAAGCGTTAAGGCTTTTCGGCATTGCTTTGTGTGTGGTTCTGATCTTCGCGGCCTGCTCAAAGGCCGACAAGACCGACAGAGCTAGTGTGAATCATGAAGCGCCCCCAGCGCCGAGCGCGGCTCCCGAATCCGCGGCTCCGGCCTCAGCGGCTCCCGCACAAACGCCGGCGACCTCTCCCGCTCCAGCACCGGCCGCTGCGGCTCCTGCGCAAGCCCCGGCATCCACTCCCGCTTCAGCTCCGGCGCCGGCTCCCACCGTGTCTCCAGCTCCCGCTCAAACGGCCCGATTAACTCCTGCTTCCACTCCTGTTCCTGCTCCTGTTGAGGCGACCAAGCCCGCTCCTCCCCCGCCTCCGCCTCCAGTTGTGATTCATTCCGGCACCGTAATCAGTGTTCGGACCATTGACAATATTGATGTTGATGCCGCACAGGCCGGAGCCACCTTCAGCGCAAGCATCGACCAGCCGATTGTTGATGGCGATCGTGTTGTGGTGTCCAAAGGCTCGGAAGCCACGTTGCGTGCACTGAAGGTCGAGCAATCCGGCAAGATGAAGGGCAAGGACCTGATTCAGCTGGAGCTGACCAGCATCGTGGTCAAGGGCAAGCGTTATCAGGTGGCGACAAGCTTTCAGGAGATCGCCGGGAAGTCGGAAGGAAAAAGCACGCGCAGAAAGATCCTCGGGGGCGCAGGGGCCGGCGCTGTCGTGGGGGCAATTGCGGGTGGCGGCAAGGGAGCGGCAATCGGCGCTGCGATCGGCGGAAGTGCAGGCACTGCGATTTCGGCCTCCGGCGAGCAGCATCTAAAGGTTCCCTCGGAGACCCGCCTGGAGTTTCGGCTCGACAACGATCTGACAATCCAGGAACAAGTGGCACGTGCCGAGTGACAGGCGGCGAGTGGCTAACTGGCCAGTGGCCACTCGAGTTTCTGCATTTCGGGGCAGCGGGCACCGAATAGGGAAAGTGGAATTTCGAACCAATGAAAGGACTGAAAATAATCGTCATACTTGGCCTGCTGTTCACAATCGCGCCACTGCTCCGCTCTCAGCAGCAACCAGATCAGGGCCCGGTCATTCGCACCCGGGTCGATCTGGTGAATGTTCTGTGCACCGTGCGAAAGGATGGAGGCAAGGGGAAGTATGTCGAAGGCCTGATGAAGGAAGATTTCGAGGTTTACGAGGACGGTATTCGCCAAAACCTCCAGTATTTCAATCAGGGCATCGGGGAGGGCGCAGATCCCCTCAGCGTTGCCCTTCTCATCGACACGTCCGGCAGCGTCAAGTCCAAATTGAGCTTTGAGCAGAAAGCGGCCGTGGACTTTCTGAAGAGGACTTTGAGGAAAAACACGGATCTGGCCGCAATCATTGAATTTCATTCAGAGATAGAGCTTCTCCAGGATTTCACCTATGACTTAGCCCTGCTTCAGCAGGCCGTGATGTCGACCCGACCCGGGGGCTACACTAAGCTTTACGATGCCATCTTTGCCGCCTCAGACGACCTTCTTAGGAATGAAGTGGGCAGACGCGTGATCGTCGTCCTGTCCGACGGCGTGGACACTTCGAGCATGCTGTCCAAGAATGAAGCCATCAAAGCCGCCCAGGAGCAGGATATCGTCATATACGGCTTAGGCTTCAAGAGTGCGGACACCAACTACGGGGCATTGAAGGATTTTGCGGAGGACACTGGCGGCCTCTTCGTCGATTCAAAAATCGATTTCAACCGCCTTCGGGAGGCCTTCACCAAAATAAACGGGGAGATCAAGAACCAGTACAGCCTCGCCTATGTGAGTAATAACAAAGAACGCGACGGCGAATTCCGCAAGATCAAGATCAAGCTCAAGAAGCGCGGTTTTAAAATCAAGCACCGTAGTGGCTACTATGCTCCGTTAGCCGAATAATAAAGAGCACAGGGTTCACAGGGGCTCGTTTCCTCCTTGCAGGGAGTTCAGGGCAAGTGGCAAGTGGCGAGTGGCGAGTGGCGAGTGGCAAGTGGCGAGGGGCGAGGGGCGAGTGGCGAGAGGAGAGGGGCGGGAGGTCAGTGGGGGAAAATGCCCCATGATCAGCCCCACAACAAATATCGAATATCCAATGTAAGAT
>RPQK01000464.1 GCA_003819755.1 Acidobacteriota bacterium
AAAGCCGGTTGAAAGAAATTGAACCAAATTCAAATATCACTACTAATTACAGCCGCGCAGAACCAAACTTGCACGCGCGGCGCGATCAAGTGTTACGGTTGTAACACGAATTACACGAATTGGGGTTGGCGCACCACCCCAATTCGTGTAATTCGTGTAATTCGTGGATAACTTTTTTGCCGTTCGCTTTATCCGCGGCTGGCGAACAGCTTCTGCAGGCGCGGGCTTTCTTCCAGGATGATCGTCTCGCTGCGGTTTGGTCCGGTCGAGATAATCGAGATATCGGCGTCCACAAGTTCCGACAACCTGGCGAGGTAACTCTTGGCAAGCGCAGGCAGCTCTTCGTACCGGCGTATGCGTGAGGTGTCCTGTTTCCAGCCCGGATGGGTCTCGTAGATAGGTTTTACCTCGCTCAAGACGCTGATGTCGGTTGGAAAGAAACTCAGCTTCTGGCCCATGAACTCGTATCCGACGCAAATCTTTATCTCTTCGACCTGGTCCAGAACATCGAGTTTCGTGATGACGAGAGTGGTGAGGTCGTTTATCAAGGCAGCGTAGCGCACTACCACCGCATCGAACCAGCCGCAGCGGCGGGGCCGCCCGGTTGAGGCTCCAAACTCGGCCCCTTTTTGCTGGATCTGGTGCCCGACCTGGTCCGTGAGCTCGGTCGGGAAGGGTCCTCCACCGACACGCGTCGTATAAGCCTTGGCTATTCCAATCACTCCATCGATCAGGCTGGGGCCGACCCCGGTGCCGATGCAAGCTCCACCGGCGGTCGCGCTTGATGAAGTGACAAAAGGGTAAGTCCCGTGATCGACGTCCAGGAGCGTGCCTTGCGCCCCCTCGAACAGGACGCTCTTTCCCTGGCGGATCGCCAGGTTCAGGTATTCGGCGGTATCCGTGACAAACGGGAGAACCCGAGAGGCCATCCCGATATAAGAATCTGCAATTTCGTCCGCGTTCAGGGCCTCGGAGTGATAAACGGAGCAGAGGATGCTGTTCTTGAATTCGACGTTCGCCCGGACCTTGGCTCTGAAACGATCCGGGTAGAGGAGATCGGCGACCCGGATCCCGCGCCGGCCCATCTTGTCCTCGTAGGAAGGTCCTATGCCGCGGCTGGTCGTACCTATCTTCTCCTTGAGCGCGTTCTCTTCCGCTGTCTCGACCGCGCGATGGTAAGGCATGATCAGGTGGGCCCGGTTGCTGACATACAACCGGCCTTCCACCCCAATTCCTGCCGATTCGAGGGTGCCAACCTCGTCTATGAAGGCCACCGGATCAAGGACCACTCCGTTGCCGATGATGCAGACTTTGCCGGGACGGAGAATTCCCGAGGGAATCAGGTGCAGGACGTATTTCCGGCCTTCGATCGCAACCGTGTGTCCGGCGTTGTGACCGCCCTGGTAACGGGCGACGACGTCAAACCTCTCGGTGATGAGGTCGACGATCTTTCCTTTTCCTTCGTCGCCCCACTGAGTACCAACAATAACGATATTAGACATAATGGAGAGCGCGACTGAGCATGAGGCCAGCGAGCCGGAACGACTCCCTGCCCGCCTGAGACTAGAGGTGTTGATCGATCATCCGGGTGATATTGTCTTTGGAGGTGGCCCCTACGATCTGATCCTTGATCATGCCGTCTTTGAACAGAAGGAGCGTGGGAATCCCGCGGATATTGTACCGGGCCGAAATCTCGCCGTTTGAGTCGACGTCCACTTTCACCACCTTGGCGCGTCCCTCGTAGTCGTTCGCGATTTGCTCCACCGCCGGAGCGATCATCCGGCACGGGGCGCACCAGGCGGCCCAGAAGTCAACCAAAACGGGTCTGTCCGATTTCAGTACTTCCGTCTCGAAATTGTCATCACTCACATTACGCACTTTGTCACTCATAATTCCTCCGTCATCGGTGCCTTGGTAGCAGGTAAAATCCGGGAAGTGCGAAGACCATGCTAACATACCCTCCTGACGATTCAAATGTGACGGGTTGCGGGTGAGAATTCATCCACGAACCAACACGAACCAACAGGAACAAAAACGTTTTTGTTCGTTTTTGTTCGTGTTGGTTCGTGTTGGTTCGTGGATGAATTCTCACCCGTCGCCCGTCACCGTAACTCCCATGCAGGCCAAGAAGGCGCTCGGTCAACATTTCCTTACCGATCGAAACTACTGCCGAAAGATCGTCGAATACGCCGGGATTCAAACGGGGGACAGTGTCGTTGAGATCGGGCCGGGAACAGGGCAGCTGACTGAACTGCTGCTCGAAAAGGGGGCGCGGGTGGTTGCGGTCGAGTTCGACCGGGACATGGTGCGTTCGCTCGAGGAACGTTTCTCCTGTGTGCCTGGCGAGCGGCTGTCTCTGGTCCAGGCCGACATCCTGGGGCTGGATTGGGCCGCGCTTCCCGTGTTGGGTAGCTTCAAGCTGGTCGGAAACCTCCCCTACAACATCGCGACCCGTATACTGAGAAAAACCATCGAGGTAAAGGACCAGGTCCACTGGTTTGCCTTCATGGTTCAGAAAGAAGTTGCCGAACGGCTGCTGGCGTCGCCCGGCGACAGGGACTACGGCTATTTCAGCGTCCTGATGCAGTATCATTTTGAACGCCGCCCGGGCTTCGACGTCCCTCCCGGAGCCTTCACTCCCCGGCCGAAGGTCATGTCCCATGTGATGATGCTGGTGCCGAAAGCCGTTCAGGAGAAGCTCCTCGACCCGGACAAGTTCGATCGGCTCGTCAGCCGTGCGTTTGCCCAGCCTCGAAAGACGCTCTGGAACAACCTGGGCGGTGCCGGTTATCCCGCGGAACTGCTGGGGAAGGCTTTTCAGGTGGCTTCTCTGGAACCGAAGACCCGGCCCCATCAGGCGACTCTCAGCCAATATGCCTGTCTGGCGCGCATGCTATAATCCCGAAAAATATGGCCGACGCGCTGGAAGTTATTCCTTTAGGTGGTTTAGGCGAGTTTGGGATGAACTGCACGGCGCTCCGTTTTGGCGGGGACATGATCGTCCTCGATGCCGGTGTCGGTTTCCCCACTCATGAGTTAGGTGTCGATTTCATCGTTCCCGACCTCACTTTTCTCAAGGAGAATGAAAGCCAGGTTCGCGGCATCCTGCTGACCCATGGCCACGAAGATCACGCGGGCGGTATTCCTTACGTGATCAATGAATTACCGGTACCAGTGTATGCCAACCGCCTGACCCAAGCCCTGGTCACCGAGAAGCTCAAGGAACATGGGCTTCTGGATCGGGCGGATCTGAGGACCCTGGAGAGCCGGCAGACTTTGCAATTAGGCGCTTTCGAAGTCGAGGCGCTCCACATGACCCACTCCTTCCCGGATGCCTTCTGCTTCGCGATCAAGACTCCCGTCGGAACGATCATCTGGACCGGCGATTTTAAATTCGACCAGACGCCGGTCGACCGTCGTCTCTCGGACGTTGCCCGCCTGAGCGAGTATGGTGAGAAAGGAGTGCTGGCGCTCTTCTCCGACAGCACGAACAGCGAAGCTCGCGGCCTCTGCCCTTCGGAATTCTCCGTCTATGAACCGTTGCGCAACCTGTTTCTGCGGGCACGACGCAAGATTGTTGTTTCTTGTTTTGCCAGCAGTCTGAGCCGTGTGCAGGTGATCCTCGATCTGGCCCGTGAACAGGGCAGAAAAGTGGCGCCGATCGGCCGCAGCATGGTCGCGTATCTTCGGGCGGCTTTCGAAATCGGCTACCTGCGAATGCCCAGTGATCTTCTGATCTCGCTGAACGATGTCAAGGGTCTCCCGCCGGAGGAGGTCGTCATTCTGGCTACCGGCAGCCAGGGCGAGCCGATGTCCGCCCTCAGCCGTCTGGCGATCAACGAAGTCAAGAATGTCGAGATCGAGGAAGGGGATCTGGTCATCTTGTCAGCCCGCATCATTCCCGGCAACGAAAAGTTGATCTCCAATATGATCAACCATTTCTACCGGCGCGGAGCGCAAGTGTACGACTCCAATCATTCCCAGGTGCACGTCTCAGGTCACGGGTACCGCGAAGACCTGAAGCTGATGATGAACCTGGTCCGGCCCCGTTTTTTTATCCCGATCCACGGCGAGTTCAAGCAGCTGAAAACCCACTATCTTCTGGCCCGTGATCAGGGGCTTCCCGCGGAGAGGGCCCGCATCATCGAGAACGGTGATGTGCTCCAGCTCACTGCCAAGACTGTGGAAATCGTAGGAAAACTGACCGCCGGCCGCCGGTTCATCGAGGAAGGAATTGCCGAGGAGGTTGGTGACCTTGTCTTGCGCGACCGGCGGTACCTGTCGGAAGACGGCTTGCTGGTTGTGGTCCTTCGTATGGACCGGCTCGAAGGATATCTGATCGGAGAGCCTGAACTGATTTCCCGGGGGTTTGTTGACGAATCGGCCGAGTGGCTGATGGAGGGAATCAAGGCCGAGGTGACGCGGGTTGTGCGCGAAACCAACACCGAAGAAAAGCGCGACGAAGAACTGTTCAAGGAAATCCTCCGCAAGGAAGTGAAAAGATTTCTGCGGAAGCAGACAGGGAAGCGGCCCGTGATTCTGCCGGTGACGCTGGAAATCTGACAAGGTGACGCGGTGACAAGGTGACAGGCATACGCGCTGACTTGATTGTCACCCTGTCAGCTTTAAAAGGGGGAGTATGTCGGTACACCCGAAAGACAAGACTTCTGAAGTGATCGGGCTGTTGTCCCTGGCCCTCTCGGGACTGCTCACCCTGGCCCTGGTTACTTACAGTTCCCTGGATCCCTCTTTTAGTGTTTCGGTTTTCCCCGACCGTTATCTGAATTGGGTTGGAAAGGTGGGTTCCTGGGGCGCTGACCTCCTTTTCCAGGTGATCGGCTTCAGCGCCTTCCTGTTGCCGTTGCCGCTGTTGCTGATTGGCTATAAGAAGATCCGTAACCGGTCAATCGACTTTCCCTTCGTAAAGCTCTTCGGGTTCTTCACGCTCATCGCTTCGCTCAGCACGCTTCTCAGTCTGATTCCCTTGCCGCGCCTTGCGCGCTTTGAGTTTCTGCCCGGGGGCCTGTACGGCACCGTCCTCGCCGACGCTTCCGTCACTTACCTTAACAGGGCCGGCTCAATCATTTCGGCCTCCACGGCGATGGCCCTCTCGCTCCTCTTGATTACAAGCTTCTCGTTCGACAAAACGCTGTCCTGGCTTGCGGCCCGTCAGTGGAACGTGTTTGCCGGCCTGGCTTCCAGATACGCCCAATGGAAGAAACGTCGGGCGGTGCACCGTGAGCTGGAAAGAGTCGAGAAGGAACCAGTGATGCTGAAGACAGTGCCGCGCGCCACCCCGGCGCCGGCAGCTGCGGACGTCGAGGTGGTCGACACTCCGTTTAGGACGGTTGCGAGGAGCAAGCCCGAGGTGAGCCGGCCCGAGGTAACTGTTCCTCCTGTGCGACCCTCGCCGCGCGAAGAGTCGGAGGCTGATCCCGAGCCGCGACGAAAGGAATCGGTGCCGGACGCGTACCAGCCGTCCCGGCGACCCGAGCTCAAACCTAAATCAACCGTCCACCGCCTGCCGCCTTTGGATTTCCTCCAGGTGCCGGAAGCAGGACCGGCCGTGAATGAGAAGGAATTGCTCGAGCGATCGGAAAGGCTGGTTGCCAAATACGCCGAGTTCGGAGTAACCGGGCACGTGATCCAGATCCATCCCGGTCCGGTCGTCACCACCTTCGAGTTCAAGCCGGAGGCTGGGGTGCGCTACAGCAGAATCACGAGCATGGCGGAGGATCTATGCCTGGCTCTGCGAGCCGAGTCGATTCGGATCGACCGGCTTGCGGGGAAAAATACGGTAGGTATCGAAGTCCCGAACCTGACCCGGCAAAAAATCCTGCTGCGGGATATCTTCGAGGGCCCGGCCTTCCAACGGTCCGGTTCCTATCTGACGTTGGGCCTTGGCAAGCTGATCAACGGCGACACCTACGCGGCCGACCTGACCGGTATGCCTCACTTGTTGCTGGCCGGTGCGACCGGGTCAGGAAAGAGCGTCGGATTGAATTGCATGGTCTGCTCGATTCTCTACAAGGCGAGTCCGGCCGACGTGCGATTCATTATGATCGATCCGAAGCGATTGGAGCTCGGACTCTACGAAGGGATTCCTCATTTGCTTACCCCGATCGTGACGGATCCGCGCCAGGCGTCAAACGCATTGGCCTGGGCGGTGGGACAGATGGAAGCTCGTTACAAATTGCTCGCTCAGATGGGGGTCCGGAACATCGAGCAATATAACGAAGAAATACGCACGGCTGGAAACAGCTTCGGCGAAGAGAACGGGCCTCTCCCCTACATCGTCATCATCGTCGATGAACTGGCGGATCTGATGATGACGGCCGGCAAAGAGGTGGAGGGATCACTGACCCGCCTGGCCCAGATGGCCCGCGCGATTGGCATTCACCTGATCCTTGCGACCCAGCGCCCGTCGGTTGACGTTCTCAC
>RPQK01000465.1 GCA_003819755.1 Acidobacteriota bacterium
CTCGTCAGTCCCCGGCTCCGTCCGGCGCGGTGAGATTCCGTTTGCAGTTGAATGTTCTTAGCGGCTTGGGCTGGAAAAAGGGCTATGTTAAATGCAGGGTGTGCGAATAGCTGGAAGAACAGCCGGCGCCCGTATTCAGGGATTCGTGTTGACGGTCGGGACTCCCGCCCGGACCGACCCGGATGATCCGAGCCGCATAGAGACGCTGGAAAGGGATTCGGTCCTGGTCATTGCCTCTGAAGACGGGACGATCAACCGCATCCCGTTTGTGGATCTCCGCTCGATTCAAGTCCTGGACCCACAATCGCGCACCGCGCTCTCGCGCTTCCTCGGTGCCAAGCTCGACGATCGACGGCGCGAAGGGAAGAAGCTGGTTATCAGGTCCGACGGACAGGGTGAACGCTCCCTGTTGGTCGGATACTCGCTGGCGGCTCCCATCTGGAAGACCACTTATCGCGTGGTCATGCGGGAAGGGAAACCAGCCTTCTTTCAGGGCTGGGCAATCGTGGATAACGTAAGCGATGAGGACTGGAAGGATGTGAGTCTGTCGCTTGTTTCCGGGACTCCGATTTCCTTCATCCAGCCTCTCCAACAGCCGCTTTTCATGCACCGTCCGGTCATTCCGATTGCAGACAACCTGCATCTCTACCCCCAGAACTATGAGCCGGGCGTCGGCTACGGTGGCGGGTCGGCTTCCGGTACGGGGGCTGGCTATGGTGTCCCAGGGGGTATGGTAGGCGGTGTCCCGGGTGGCGTTGTGGGTGGTGTATTGGGAGGAGTGCCGAGGGGGGCTGCCGCACCATTCGCTACATCGATGAGCGACTTGATCGCCGAGCAGCAGGCGGGGATTGAACAGAAGGCAACCGGCAAAGAGGTCGGAGATCTTTTTGAGTATAGGATCGACCAGCCGGTCAGCCTGGCCAGGAATACTTCGGCGCTTATTCCCATCCTGCAAACCGAGATGGAAGCCGAGCGGGTTTCGATCTACAGCATGGGCCAGGATACCGACCGGCCCCGTTCCGGTCTGGCTCTTAAAAACAACTCGGCGCTCACCTTGGAGGCGGGATCCCTGACTGTCCTTGAGGGGGACACCTATGCAGGAGAAGCTTTGATTGACAGGCTGAAGCCCCAAGAACAACGGTTCATCTCTTTCGGCCTCGATCTCCGCACGCTCATCAATAGCGACGCTTACGAACATGGCCAACCGATTTTCCTTGTCCGAGTCAAAGGCGGAGCGCTTCAGGCTCATTACTACCGGGACCGATTCCGGACGTACGAGATTGAGAATCAGACGAACAAACGCACCGTGCTCTATATTGACCATCCCCGAGAAGCCGGTTGGACGCTGGCCAAGGAGACTCCGTCTCCGAGCGAGACAACCGCCGGCCACTACAGGTTTCGTGTTGAGCTCGAGCCGAGCTCTTCTTCTCGGTTGACTGTGACCGATCGGCAGACACTCATGGATACGATCGAGGTTGCCAATTTCGGTCCCGATCAGATGAGCCTGTTCCTGTCTCAGCGCCGGATTGACGAGGCGACAAAAGGAAAGCTGAACAGGCTGTTGGAGGCGAAACAGAAAATCAGCGATGTCCAGGCGCGCATGAAGAGAGTCGACGCGAGCGTCCGGGAGATTTCGGAGGACCAGCAGCGGCTGCGCGATAACCTGAAAGCGATGGAAGGAACCAAGGAGGCACGCCAACTGATCAGCCGGTACATTGCCAAAGTCGACCAGCAGGAGAACGAGCTCGAGAACCTCCGCAAGCAGAAATCGACGCTCGAGGTCGAGCTTAACGGGAGGCAGAAAGAGCTGCAACAGGCGATCGAGGCGTTTGGGGTTGAGTCATAGGCGCGGTTAAGGAATGCGCATTTTACTTTGTTTCACCCCTTGTCGAGCGGTAGACTCTGACCCCGAGGTGTACCTGGTGCGTCACTTGCCGCTGGTCGTCGTCTTCTTCCTGATTTTTGCCGCCGCGCAAGGAGGCGTGAATTCCTGGAGCGCCGCCGGGCCGGGTTTGGAGGACGTCACAGCAGTCGAGATTGACCCGTCGGACAGCCGGATCATCTATCTTGTCGCGCGCTCGCACAAGGTTTTCCGAAGCACGAGCGGAGGAGCCGAATGGCAGCAGTCTGAGCTGCCGGCTTCTCTGATTACGATCGCTTTGCGGGCGGTTCCCGGTCATCCAGGGTTCGTCTACGTGGCGGCACAACATGTCAGCGAATCGCGGACAAGCAGCGTTTTGCTGTCGGCCGACTATGGTGTTACGTGGCAACCGCGCGGAACATTCCACAACGGCGATCTGAAGGCTTTGCAGGTCGATCCACGCCAGCCCAATGTCGTCTATATCGGAACGAACGGCGGTGTCTTCAAGACCACCGACAGCGGCCTTTCCTGGTCGCTGCTCGGGTCTCCGGCCGGCGTCGAGTCCCTGGCCGTGGATCACTTCAATTCGAATCTGCTTTACGCGGGCACGGCCTCCGAGTCGGTGTGGAGGAGTACCGATGGGGGAGGGACATGGGTCAAGTCGAAGGACGGGTTTTTGCCGCGGCACGCCCGGGTGGAAAGCCTGGCGTCGGACGCAGCTGCCGCTGGTACAGTCTATGCAGGCCTGGGAGGCGGCGGAATCTACCGGAGCACCGACGGAGGAGAGCGTTGGCAATGCCTTCCGGCAGCGGTGGCCAACTCGCACCTGCCGTCAATTCTCCCGCTCGCTGACACGCAAAGGAAAGTCTTTCTGCTGAGCCGGGGCACCGAAAGCCGAGGCCTGTACCGAACCAGCGACGCCGGGTTGACCTGGTCCCGGATAGCGTTGCCCTTCTTGCCGACTTCGGGCCTGGCTATCACGGCTGGCGACGCTTCGACCATTTATGTGGGAAGCGCGGAGGGAGTCGCTAAGACAAACGATGCCGGCGCTTCCTGGCGGCTCATGAACCCGGGATTGAGAACGACACGCCTGGGAGGCATATCCCAGGGAGCTGAAAATGTCCTGTACGCCTGGGATTACTATGGCCGCCAGGCTTACCGGAGCTCGGACTTGGCCCAGAGTTGGGTCGCTCTCGCGAGAATCGTCGAGGAGCCCTATGTCGAGTACCGGATTAAGAGCGTCTACGCGAGCCCGCTCGATCCGGCGTTCGCGGCGGCCGTCCTCTCCCAGGGGGGAATCGGCGTCGGTGGGACGGGCTCGGATCTTCCCGGGGATGCGGAGGCGGAAGGCGGCGGTGCGCCCGCTTATCTGACCAGGGACAAAGGAGCTCATTGGGAAGCCGTCCAGGGGTTGACCGGGTTTGTCACGACTCTCCTTTTTGACGCTGCCCGCCTGGAGCGGCTGTATGTTGCCGGCTCGCAGGGATTGCTTCGGAGTGATGACGGCGGGTTGAGCTGGGGCCGGCCTTCCGCAAGTCCGCAACCCTACGCGATCGAGTCCCTGGTCCAACATCCGTCGCGGCCCGAAACTCTGCTCGCGAGCACCACCTGGGACGGGCTCTGGAAAAGTGAGGACGCGGGGGCTACGTGGACACAACTCTCTCCCCGGCTCGACTCATGCCAATTCTATCCACCCGAGATCAGTCCGTCGAACGGCAGTGTGATGCTCTCGATCGGCTGCCAAGGAACCAGGCGAAGTGACGATGGGGGTGTGACCTGGAAGCCGATCGAGCCGGGACTGCCGCCCGATTCCTGGGTCTCGGCCGTCAGGTTTCACCCCGTAACCGGCCATGCGTTCCTGGGCTTCGTGAATTGGGGCGGTGCGGGCGGCTTGATGAGAAGCACGGACGGCGGCCTCACGTGGGCAACGGTCGCCACGGGAGGCTCGAGCAACCCTGTGGACCTGCTGGTCTCCCGCGGTCCCGGCATCACGCTTTGGACGCTGGACCAGGACTACGGAGTATTTGCGTACACGTTTGCGGGGAGCCCCGGGAACGCAAGTTTTGAAAGCGCATCAAACGAATCCCCGGCTGCCCTGGAAAGAAGACTGCCCCGCCCGGTCCTGGCTGCCGGCGGAAATCTGGCTTTCGCGGCTGAGCTCTCGACTCTCCCGTCCGAGTGGGCCAGGATCGGGCCTTCTTCAGGCGCTGTCGGAGAGGTTGTGGGCGACCCTTTTGAAGCGGGTACGATCTACCTGGAACAGAGCCAGGAATCAGAGAGCGGTTACTGGGTCCATCTCCGGTCGGAAGACGGCGGCGCATCCTGGGAAACATGGAGCACTGGTGAGTGGTGGAATCTCTCGTTCGGCGCCAAGCCGGGCCTCTGGTACAGGATCGAGCTATCAGGGCAGAGTCTGTCCAGGAGCACTGACGGCGGAAAAAGCTGGCAGTCGACGGATCTCGAGGGCGTCGGGAGAGTGATACCTGATCCCGTCGATGCGCAGGTCATCTGGGCGCTTCGATACAACTCCGTCGATAGGAGCACGGACGGAGGTGCGAGCTGGAAAACGGTCCGTCACGAGCCGGGCATGACCCGGATGGCGATCGACCCGAAGGCGACAGGCAGCGCTTTCGTGGGCGGAACCCGGTACGGTTACGGGCCGGACATCAGCCTCACGTTGCGGACCACAGACGCCGGTCAAACGTGGAGCGTGGCTGGAATCCGTGAGCCTGAGGACATTCTCGTTGATCCCGACCGGCCGGGCCACGTGTATCTGGCCGATCGGCTTTACGGGATACTCAAAAGCACCGACCACGGTTTCAGTTGGACTCCTGCCAACGAAGGGTTGCCTCGGGCCGAAGCCTGGCGACTCGGCTATGACCCGGCGGAGCGAACACTTTACTGTGGCGTGTCGCCCTCAGCGAAGGGCACGGTGTTCAAGAGCGCCGATGGCGCTGTTTCCTGGCAGCCGACCAGCCCTTCATTGGAGGACGCGATCAGCTCGCTGGTCGTCACGGCGCCCGGCTGTCTGGTTGCGCGCGCGTCCTCCGGCATCTATCGAACCACGGACGCGGGGAAGACCTGGACAAGGAGCGAGGAGGGGTTGCCGATGCCGGCGGTCTTTGGCGTTTCGGTGACGCCGGCGGCTCCTGATTTGATCTACATCCAGACGGACGCGGGGCTTTTCCGTGGCGACAGCGGAGGGCGATGGACGCCCACAAACCCCGAATTAGAGCCAGGGGAAACCGTCACCCAATTGTCTGCGGTCCCGACGGATGGGTCATTACTCCTCGCCAGTACCCCCACCATGCTTTACCTCAGCCGTGACCGAGGCGACAACTGGACGGAGCTTTTCGAAGCCGGCCGAGGCCTCATCGCCCACGTTTCTGCTGCCCCCGAGGATCAGAAGACACTCTACGTCACTGTCATAGGAAACTTGTACTACCCGGCCACACCACCGGCGTGCTACGCGGCAATGTACCGATCGACTGACACGGGTCAGACGTGGGCCGCCTTGCCGATAGACGAAGACGCGTGCACCTTCGAGCCTGTGATCACGCGAGATGGGCGACTCTTTCTGCTTCAGTTGGGCAACCTCTGGCGAAGCACAGACCGCGGTGACACGTGGACAAGGGCTAGTGAGCTGCCGGTCCAGTTTAGGAGGATCGTAGGCGCTCCCTCTGCGGTTTCGGTGCTCTATGGTTTCGACGACCGCACTGTCTGGGAAAGCCGGGATTCAGGCGACAGCTGGACCCAGGTTGCGGAGTTCCCGGCGCCGGCCAAAGTGACCTCCCTGGTCGTCGATCCCCTGAATTCAGACCGGCTCTACGTTTCCGCAGGCGCGGTTTTTTTACTGACGCCAAGCTCGAGGTCGGTTCGGCCGCTGGTGAGTGAGCCTCTGCCGATGCTTCAGATGGTCGTGTTGCCGTGGCGGCGGATGCTGCTCGGTGCCCCCGGCGCGCCGCACGAGGGACTTTACGTAACAGGCACTGCCCCACCCGGAGGAAGACCGCGGCGAGCAACAACGCCCGGGCCCGTTCGATCCTCTCCCTGAACTGGGAAAAAAGTATCGAGAATAGTCGTCCGGAGAAAGGCAACCCGGTATCGCGACGATACACGCGGCCGAGTTGCCTTTCGAAGCGATGACGCCGGAGAGAATTGGACCGCACTGAAACTGTTTGAAGACTTCGCCCAGACCGACCGTGACGCTGCGGAAGTCACCGATATGGCGGCCTGAGACGACTCTGCTGATGTCCGACTTCTGCGCGGAAATCTGTCGGCCATCACCCGTGAGCACCAGTTGCGATCATGGGAGCGTACCGCAAAGCTGCTCTCCGAGTTCATGCCCGAGCTGCCGTCTCAGGCGGGAGGCTTTATTCTCATCAGGCATGCCGGCGACTCGACGGTTGCCCAGGAGTTCTTCGGGACCCCGGACATGACACTGCTCTCGGCGGTCCCCGTACCCTTTTTATACTAGTAAACCACAATAGCATGCAACTGCAGTTGACCAGGGCCGCCCCTATCAGAAAGCCAAACACCAAGACAATACCATGTAAACTCGACA
>RPQK01000466.1 GCA_003819755.1 Acidobacteriota bacterium
GGTCTCTGAATGACACCACGCGCATCCTGACTGGAAATCCCCCGGCCGTAGTTCAAGAACAATTTGATCGGCAGCGAAGCATAGGGGCGGAGCACCAGGTTTGCCTTCGGCTGCAGGCGGCCTATGGGAGCGGTGCCTGATGTGGCCGGCTGCACGCGGTCACGCACATCGAAACGGAAGTAATCATAGCGAAGCCCGAAACCGAGTTGCACCGAGCGCGATGCCTCGATCGCCTCATGAACGTAGCCGGCGACATTGCTCACGCGGACGTCGGCCCGGGTGGTGACTCCTTGCGGAATCCGCCCGACGCTGGGATAAAGTCCGACGTTGATTTGATTGTCGTGGACATTTCCGCCGACCGTGAGTGCCGATTGGCGTCCCAACAGGCGAAACGGCTTGAGATACTGGGTGTTGGCGCCCTCTTGGAGGCGCGAGTCGTGTTGCTGAAAGCCGTCTCCGCGCTCGAGATCGTTGAGGAAAAACGTGAAGTTGGCGAAAAGATCGAGCAGGGAACGGGAGACAAAACCGTCAACCTTGAACGAAGCGTCGTCTTGAAAGCCGTTCCGGTAGTAAAGGCCGACCGTGGCACTCCGCGACCGACCCCCATTCTGGCTATCCAGCAAGCCGAAACGGTCGAGCCTGCCTGCGGCGACTTCATCAAGCGGGATTTGCCCCGATGAATTAAACCGATTAGTTCCAGCGTTCAGACGCAGACCCAGGGCTCTCTCCTCACCGAAACGTCGAGTGTAGTTGCCAGTGAAGTTGTGGCGGGTGTAGTCGAGCGGATTCAAGAAGGGTCCGTCTGTGGTTGAGCTCTCCCAGGCAAGGAGTGAATCGGACTCATCCTGGCGGGGGCTGTAGGCGAGGAAAGCCCTTCGAAAGCCGAAACTGCCGCCCTGCATCCGCAGTGTTACGTGATCCGGCAGTCTCTCCTTCTGACGAATGTGAACGACCCCGAGACCCGAGAAATCGCCATATTCGGGGCTGAAGGGTCCGTCGAGGATGTCCACGTCCTCGACGAGCTCCGGCGAAAGACTCTTCAGCTGCCCGAGGTAGCCCTGACCGTGCCCCTGGCTGTTATGGTTTTGTTGGACATTGTCCACCAAGACCTTGAGCCCACCGCTGACGCCTCCGTGATCCAGGTTGAAGCCGAAGCGGCGGACCTCGACCGACTTTCCACCACCCTCATGCTGACCGGCGTTGATTCCCGCGTCTAGTGTGGAGAAAAGTTGATCATCGCGACTGAAAAGCGCGTTCTGGTAGATGGCGTCGTCGCGGCGATCGATTCCGGGGATCAGGGCCGAGGCGCGGATGACGATACTGTCGTGAATCGAAATGTCGGCTTTCCGCACGACGATACGAAGATCGGAAAGTCTGTCCCTCACTTCCTCAGCTGGAATTATTTCGCCTGCTATTTTCAGGCTGATTAATTCTCCTTCCACGTCCGCTGTAAAGCGCCCCTGGGAGTCCGTCCGCACGGTGACCTCGCCACCTGCGCTCCTGATGGTCACCCTTACGCCCTGGAGAGCCAGATGGTTCTCATCCGCGACGACACCCGACAACTGGTCGCCCGCTCCGTAAGCACCAGCAACTGACAAACCCGACAGAAGAAGCACGGCAGCAAAGCCGCGAGCAGCAATCATGCGCATATGGTATTACGATTGCTACGGAAGTAATACTGGAAATCGCCTGGAAATCGGTATCGGAGAACTACGAGCGGATCAGGCCAAATGGATTCCCGTGGAGGTGAGCGATAGCGTGCCGTGAAGAACGCCTTTATGCCGCCGGAGGGCGTCAAGAAGCTCCTGAATTCGGCTGGCGAATCCCTTGACCAGCACGACTTCGACGCAGAGATCGTGGCTCAGATGCACATGTGTCGCAGCCAGAACCAGATCGTGATAATCGTGCTGGGTGTGAGTCAGTTTCTGGCTCAGCCCGGGCAGGTGATGATTGTAGACGAGAGTCACCGTCCCGACGGCCTCCTGATCTTCCTCCCATTCGATGTGGACCAGTCGTTCGCGAATCATGTCGCGGATAAGTTCGGAACGGTTGGTGTACCGGCTCTTCCCTTGGAGTTCGTCGAGCTTTCTGAGCAGAGGTTCTTCCAGCGAAAAGCTGAGCCGAACGAGGTTTGACATGCGGCCGATTGTACAACACGAGTCCACTGGAACGACGTGACCCGGTTCCGGCTTGTAGAAAGCGTCGCCCGTTTGTCGCGCGGACTAGCTTGCCTTTCTCCAGCCTCTTGGACTTCAGCCGGGCCTCAAACGATAATGAGATGTCTATTCGACCAAGACAAAGAGCCATGAAAATCCTTCTTGTTTCTGCCGCACTACTATTCTTCACCGCGCCTGCACTGGCACAACAGACCCCGAAGCTAAGCGCCGAAGAGATGCATCGATTCCATCAGAACTCGAAGGCTTACATCGTGTTTCTGGAGGATCCCAAGCGCGATGAGTACCAGAAGCCCCATGAGGTAATCATGGCGCTGGATTTGAAGGAGGGTGAGCGGATCGCCGACATTGGGGCCGGATCCGGGTACTTCGCTTTTCGCCTGGCACGGCACGTCGGGGAGACCGGCCGCGTCTTCGCGGTCGACATAAGCCCCGACATGATCCTCCACATGAATCGCGCTATCCGAGACATGGGTATAAGGAACGTCACCACGATTCTCGCTCCGCCGGATGATCCGCTTCTTGCCGATAACTCCATCGACCGTTTCTTCATCTGCGACACTTGGCACCACATCGAGAACCAGACGAAATACCTGGAGCTCATGAAAAAGATGCTTAAGCCGAGCGGGCAGGTCATCATGATCGACTTCCAAAAGCGAGAGCTGCCGGTCGGGCCGCCTCTTGAGATGAAGATCACGAAAGAAGACTTGACCGGGCAGATGCGGGCTGCCGGATTCGAGCTCCTGAAAGAGCACACCTTTCTCCCATACCAGTACTTCCTTGTGTTCACCGCAAAAGTGGGTGGTTCGGAGTAAGGCCGTGACCGATCAACTTGTCGAGTTTCATGCTAAACCTATCGGCGTCGTCCATTCGCCTTTCCGAGAGGCGCAGGGTACGCCGATCCAACCGGTGTACGCTGGCGAGACGCAGTTTGAAGTGGAACTGTTGCCCGAATACATCGACGGCTTGAGGGACCTGGCCGGCTTCGAGCGGATCTGGCTCATCTGTTGGTTTGATCGGGCTCCCGCCTCACGCCTGGTTGTGGTCCCTTTCCGGGACTCGACCGAGCGCGGTCTGTTTGCCACGCGGGCGCCCTCCCGGCCTGTCCCTATCGGGCTTTCCTGTGTCCGGCTGCTCGAGATCCGCGGCAACGTGTTGGTCTGCACCGGCGCCGACATCCTGGATGGCACTCCACTTCTGGACATCAAGCCCTACGTCCCGGAATTCGATGCCTTTCCGAAGAGCCGCGCCGGCTGGTTCGACCACTCCCGAGAATCGCGGACCCACGCGGACGGCCGTTTCACATAAGGAACGGGACTCGGACGCTAACCAGCCAACGTGCACGGCCACAATAAATTACGGGTTGAGAAAAAGCCTTGCAGAATTATGGACATATGTTCATAATACGGCGTTGAGATGTCTCGACCATTTTGTTGCCGACGCATCAATGGAAGCCCTGCTGCGGCGATTTTCAAGCCGGTTGGCATCCCGCTCCGTGAGCTCGAAGAAGTCGTGGTGACGCTGGACGAATTCGAGGCGGTCCGACTCGCGCACCTCGAGGGCCTCTACCAGGAGCAGGCGGCCGAGCAGATGAAGGTATCTCGTCCAACCTTCAGCCGGATCATCGACTCGGCACATCGGAAGATTTCCGATGCCCTCGTGCACGGCAAGGCACTGCGTATCGAAGGAGGCCCGGTTCGAATCGAGGGCCGTCGCTGCTGCCGCTTGCACAACGGCGACAAGTGACGGCAATCGGGGTCCTGCTTTCGGGCGACAGGCCGACTCCGGGAAGACTTACAAATTCAGTCCGAGAGGAATCAAACATGAAGATCTGTATTCCAGTTGAAGACGATAACGGGCTCAAAAGCCGCGTTTGCCAGCATTTCGGGTCGGCCCCGGCCTTCGCGGTGGTGGATACCGAGAGCGGAAACTACCGGGCCATCGTGAACAGGAACCAGCATCACGGTCACGGCATGTGTGCGCCGCTGGCTTCGCTCGAGGGCGAGCAAATTGACGCGATGGTGGTGGGCGGCATCGGGATGGGGGCGCTCAACCGGCTTAATTCCGCCAACATCCAGGTCTACCTTTCTGAAAACGAGACGGTTGCGGAAACGCTTGAGAAGTTTCAGGCCGGGAGCCTCAAACAGGTGATGCCGAACATGGCCTGTGGGCACCACGGCCACGGCCATGCCCGACGTTAGCACCTCTGACCGGGTCCCATCCGTCCACTCCTCATTGTTCCCGCAAGACGTAAACAGCAGAGTCCACCCCAAATCCAGACGATTCTCGCTCCAGTGAATTTCACCGAAGCTGGGACACGTTCTGTGTCGCTCGCCACAGATGTTGCGCGAGCATCACGCGCCGAGGTCCGGATTTTCCATGTCATAGAGGACCCGAGGGAAACCGAACAGGAGGTCCTGACACGATTGTGTTCTTCGATTGGTACTGATCTGCGGGCAAGCTGCGCTCTTACTGAAACAGTGAGGGTGGGCGATGCGGCGGAGCAGATTGTGCGTTTCGCGGCAGAGAGCCAGTCAAATCTGATCGTGCTCGCTGCAGAGCACAAACCGTTCCTGGAATGGAGCACGATCGGGACGACGACCATTCGAGTGATGCGTCACAGCACCGTCCCGGTATTGATTTTCCCGGGGAAGTAAGCTTGACAGAGGCGTTGGAAAAACCTGGCTGGAGGGAGTGACATGAAACTCGTGGGCCAACCGTCAGGGGCGAATGGCGGCCGACAATGTATTCGGGCGTCGTGTGCGCTATCCGGGTACCCTCGGGACGGCTGTCGTCAAGGTCTTCGGAAAAACTGCGGCCAACACCGGCGCTACCGAAAAACGCCTGAAGGCGTTCGGAAACGGGATTCAACGTCATTGTTTAATATTCTGAGGGGGCCAAGAATTCAAAGCGAGCTGGGGTCGGTGAGGCCGACCCCTCTTTCCGATTGGATCCAGGTATTGTAGGTGTGCCCGCTTCTTTACTGCTTTGCCGGTTGGGCGGGTCGTCCGAGGCAGCCCATTCGTGGTCCACGTCCCCGACCTCTCGATAGAGGCCGCCCGTATTCATCGCGCAAGGCCAGCTGCGTCCTCTGCGTCTTGTTCACAATCTCGATTGCCGCCAAGGTCTCGGTGTTCCTCAGGCAACTAAAGGCGTTCACGGTCACCTGGTCGCCCTTTTCAACACTAAACTGCTTATCGAGCCACGCGGAGTAGGGTCCCACGAGAATCGGCACGAGCGAACCGTCGCCTCCCTTGATCACCATGGTCGGCATGCCCTTTCCGGCTTCCAACTGGAGTTCTTCAACCGTTCCTTGGATGACCCGAAGATCTTCGCTCTTGAGCGGTTCTGTACACAGCCTGTTGCCGCCGCGCCAACCTTGCGCCTCAAGCGACACGATGAATGGTAATAGAACGAGTGTAACGAGTATGTACCGTTTCATATGGCCCTCTTTTCGGGCCCGGGCCTTCGGGAATGCGAGGCCCGGGCGCTTGTTTCACACGAGCGCGAATTACCGCCGGCCTCCCCGACCACCGCGGCTGCCACGTCCACCCTGGTTCCCATGAGGCCCGGTGCCGTCACAGCTGCCCGAACCGTTGCCGGATCCGGCGCCATACCCGCTGCCGTCTTTGGGTCCCTGGCCCTTGTTCCCGGAGCCGTCACCCGGCCCGTAACCCTTGCCGCCTTTTCCTTGGTTGCGGTGGGAACCGACGGGCTGTCCACAGGTGTCACAAATGCCGTCACCATTGGCATCGTTGGGACACTGCTGCACGGTTGTGCCGTTCACCTGGTTCCGCGGCGAGGACGGCCGGAACTGCGCCCACACTGCAGTCGAGCCGAGGATTACGATTGCGAACAACGCTAGAATCTGAATGCTGCGTTTCATAACAAGTCCTTTCAATTAAAAGCGGTTTACTTGCTTTCACCGCAGCATATAGGAGCAAGGGTGATGCCAAGTATCAGAAGATGGGCATAAAGGGCGGAGAATCAAACGGTTACTGTGTTTGTGCGAAGCTCCGACAGGCTCGTTCTCGTGCAAGTTCTGCACTTAACGACGTTCTCTGACGCAAAGCTTGCACTTTTTCTGGGAGCGCAGGCATCTTGCCTGCTCGCGCCTTAAAGGGAACGGTGCGCGTTTCGGTGCGAGCAGGCAAGATGCCTGCGCTGCCAGGCTTCAGTCCCGGCTGGTCACGCGATACGCCTTCAGCCTGCACTGAAGAGGTCGAAGACTGATGTTGAGCGGTTCCGCA
>RPQK01000467.1 GCA_003819755.1 Acidobacteriota bacterium
CGATCTCGGCTAAATCCCTCCGCAAAGAACCGGAGGTAATGACGATGATAATTGCTGGAACAATGCCCGGAACGACAGACCACGGCGTCGGCGCTACTGTCTGGTTATGGTCGGACCTGAAACTGTGCATCGTTCCTGAATTTCCTATAACAGGATATTGTTTTTTGCCCCTCGGGGCAAGTGACAAGATGAGAAGCACAATCGGAGTCCCGTGGGGACGAAGGCCGCTTTCGACCAAGGACCTCAACGACCTCAACGACCGGAAGGGACCAGGCTAGCTCGCTTCGCTGGTCCTTGAGGTCCTTGAGGTCCTTCGCTTACGCTCCCCCCACGCCTGCGGTATCATGAGTCGATGTCTGCCGGCCTGGCTGCTTTACGGGAGAACTACGCTGAGCAACGCCGAAAACTGCTCGAGGAGTTCGCACGCGACCGTGATCCACAGGCCGCGCTCTCCGGCCTGACGGATGCCGCGGACGACCTGATCCGCCGGGTTGCACGGAGTCACAAGTGCGATCATGACGTCTGCCTGATCGCCATAGGTGGCTACGGGCGACGGGAACTGTACCCTTTCTCGGACATCGACCTGCTTTTCCTTTACCCTGACGCGGCGCAGGAGGAGGCCGAAAAGGCAATAACCCGTGTGTTGCACGACCTTTGGGATTCCAAGCTGCATCTCGGGCATCAGGTGTGGTCGCTCTCGTCGCTGGAAGGGCTCGCACTCCCGGACTTTGAGTTCATTCTGGCGCTCACGAACGGACGCCTGGTGGCCGGGGATGAGAAACTGGGGCGTGAGGCGCTGGCAGGCATCCTGCCCTCGTTCCTTCGTGCTCACTCAGAGGAACTGACGGCCAAAATCATCGAGGTTACCGAGAAGAGGCATTCCTCCTACCGCAACACGATTTATCAACTTGAGCCCGATTTGAAACAGGCGCCGGGCGGTCTTCGGGACTATCTCGCTGCAAAATGGCTGTGCGCCCTGGGTGTGGCATCTCCCGACCCTTCCTCGGAGCCGGATGTCGAGAAGGCTCACGGTGTCCTCGCGCGCTTCAGAACCATGCTGCATTCTCTGCGCGGAAGGCAGCAGAATCAGTTGACTCATCGCATGCAGGAGGAGATCGCCCGGAAGAGCGGGTATAGTGAAGTTTCCCTGCAGGCCGGCGTCGAGTCCCTCATGATGGAGTACTTCCTTCACGCGCGCATTCTCCACTCCTTCTGCCTGAGGGCGATCAGAAGCGCGAAGGGTCCGGCGGCCCGGGTCGCGGAGTTAGACCTCGATCCAGAGGCCCCGTTGGAAAACGCCCGGGAGCTGCTCGACGTCTTTTTGCGCTCGCTCGAGGACAACCGGGTTCTGAGCGACCGAACGCGCAGCCGGATTGCGGACGCCCTCCCGGTGGTGTCGCAGACTGTGTCTTTCCCCGAGCTCGGCTCCCGTGTGAAGAAACTCTTCAAACCCCGTCCCGGCCTCTATCGTGCCCTCACCGACATGTACGAAACCGGGCTGCTCGAGTTGCTTTTCCCTGAATTCGGCAGCATCAAAGCGCGCGTCGTTCGGGACTTCTACCACAAGTACACGGTGGACGAGCATAGTCTCCTGACCATCAAAAACATCGAAAATCTGCTGACGACAACCGAGCGGTCCGATCTCCGCTTTCGATCGCTGCTTCTTGAATCGGAGGATGCCGAGCTTCTGACTATCGCCCTGCTGCTGCACGATGTCGGCAAGAGCCGGGAGGGAACTCACGTGGATCGCGGCACCAGCATGGCGGCCAAGGCGTTGCGCCGCTTTCAGATTGCCCGCGAGGAATTCGAGACGATCCTTTTTCTGATCAGAAATCACCTGGCCATGTCCTCGGTTGTCTTTCGGCGGGACCTGGATGACCCGGAAGTGGCGCGCCGCTTCGTGGACCTGGTCAATGATCCCGGTCGCCTTCGTCTTCTGACCCTGATGACCTACGCGGACATCAAGGCCGTTGCCCCGGGGACCTTGAACGACTGGAAGAAGGATCTGCTCTGGCAGCTCTATGTAGCGGCTTACAACAAGCTCACCCTTGGTTTCGGCGAGGAAAGAATTGAGGAGGAAGATGTCGGCGAGAAGCTGTTGCTCGATCTTCCGGCCGAGCTGGACGGAGACAACTTCGAGCGTTTTTTGGAAGGCTTCCCCCGGCGTTACCTGATGACGGTTCCTCCCCCGGAAATCTATGAGCATTTCCGGTTGGCCAGCGCGCTAAGCGCCGAGAATCCGGTCCAGCTGCGGCTCACCGGACGCGACGGGTACTATGAGTTGTGTGCGGTCACGCCGGATCGCTACTATCTTTTCGCAAAGATCGTCGGCCTTCTTTCCTATTTCGAGATGAACATTCTTCGCGGTTACGGCTTCTCCAACCGGCAGAACACCGTACTCGACCTGTTTCACTTCCACGACACGCGCGAGGTGTTCGCTCTAAACCCCGAGGAAAAAAGCCGCTTTCTTCAGCTGCTGAGGCAGGCCGTGGGCGACCAGATCTCGGTTGAGAGGGTTTTGGCCGGAAAGGAGCAGAGCGTCGTTTTCAGGCCGGTCGGTCCTTCGTTTCCGCCGACTATCCACTTTGAGGATGAGTTTTCGGACAGCTACTCGATCATGGAGATCGTCGCCCCCGACTCGATGGGTCTCCTGTACCGCATCGGACGTGAAATCTCGAAGCTCCGATGTAATATCGAATTGGTGCTCATCGCGACCGAGGGAAACAAGGCCGTCGATGTTTTTTACCTGACCTATGAAGGGAAGAAATTGCCTTTGGATCTCAAACAGGGGTTAAAGGCGAGTATCGCAGGCGCAATAGGGTGACAACATGAAGCTGATCAAAGCGATAGTGCGACCGAGCAAAGTGGAGGATATCAAGGATGCTCTCACGCGACTGAATCTCGCGGGAATGACCATCACGGAGGTCCGGGGTCACGGTCGCCAGAAAGGGCACGCGGCCATCTACCGCGGGAAGGAATACAACGTCACCCTGTTGCCCAAGGTAAAAATCGAAATTGTCCTGCCGGACGAGATGGTCGAAGAGACGATCCGTACCATTATCGAGACGGCGCGCACCGGCGAAATCGGGGATGGACGGGTCTTCGTTCTCCCTGTCGATCAGGGTTACAACATCCGGACCGGGGAAAAGGACATCATTTGATCAACGGCAACCGTAGTTCCCATCGCAGATGGGACCCTGCAATCGAGAGTCAAGCTACCCTCTGCGAGTGGATTCCAGACAGCGCACAGGAACGATCGCAAGGTCCCATCTGGAGATGGGACCTACAGTCGCCACCACTTTGGTTCTGAGGAACGCTAATTCGCCTTATCCGCCGGCTTCTTAAAGAGCTCCAATGCCGCTGCCACCATCGCTCTTATCCCAATCGGAATGGCTTTCTCGGCATCGGGCGCCAAATCCGAAGAGTGCAGCGACGGAAGCGGCTTTCCCTGGGTCCGATGCTCGCTCATCAATGCTGCGGGAATTCCCCCCAGCCAGAAGATGCAGCCTTTCACCCCATTGTCCTTCGAGTAGTAGGCGAAATCCTCTGCGCCCATCACCGGGTCGACACGCGTTACCTGGGCTTCCCCGAGTTCTCTCTGCCAGGCAGGCACCAGCCGCTTGGTCAGTTCCGGGTCATTGAACGTGGCGGCGTTGAATTCTGTACCGTACTTGACGATCGGCTGGGCACTGTCCGGCATTCCGGCAGCGGTGGCCAGCCCTTTCGCGATCCGCTCAATAGAGGCGAGGATGAGGGTCCTGATTTCCGGTTTATAGTAACGGATAGTCAGTTGCAGCTTGACCTCGTCGGGGATGATGTTGTGCTTGGTGCCGCCGTGGATGGATCCGACAGTCACCACTCCCGAATCGATCGGCGGGACCTCCCGGCTGATGATCGTCTGGATAGCGAGAATGAACTGTGCGGCCAGAACGATCGGATCCTTGGCCGTGTGCGGGTAGGCGCCGTGCCCGCCCTTGCCTTTGATCGTCACATCGACCGATTCCACCCCGGCCAAGGCGAATTCGGGGCAATACCCAATCTTGCCGGACTCGAGTTGAGCCGAGGTGTGCAGGGCCAGTGCGAAATCGGGCTTCGGGAACCGGGTGTAAAGACCGTCCTTGAACAGCGCACGTGCCCCTGCGCCGATTTCTTCCGCCGGCTGACCGACCATGACGAGCGTCCCTTGCCAGTTCTTCCGGTTCTCGCTTAGAGCCTTCGCCGTTCCCAGGAAAGAGGTCATGTGCACATCGTGCCCACACGCGTGCATTGCAGAGACTTGTTCGCCGGCAGGGGAAGTCGCTTTCACCTTGCTGGCGAAGGGCAATCCGGTCTTCTCCTCGATTGGCAGTGCGTCAAGATCGGTCCGGATGAGGACCACCGGACCTTGGCCGTTCTTGAGGACACCGACTATCCCATATCCCTTTAACCCGGCCCGGTCGTACTGACCCAGCCCCTCCGTAACTTCAAACCCCAGCTGCCGCAGCTCCTGCGCCACGAGCCTGGCCGTCTGCTGTTCCTGCCCCGACAACTCGGGATTGGCGTGCAAGTGACGGTAGGTTTCAAGCAGGGAAGGCATGTCCGGGGTAACGGTTTGTGCCATCAACAACAGGGCCAGAATCGCGAGGTTCATGCCTCCCATTCTACAGGAGGCAACGCGGCGGACCGAGAAGGTCAGCTTGAACCGGCTCTCTCATAGTCGTTAAATGGAATGTGGGGTCCCGTTCCAGCGGGGGCCGGGATGTTGTCAGCCGCGTTCGTTGATCAGTCAGCTTCGGGGGAGAGGGGACATTTCTATCCCGAACAGGTCCGGCAGCTCTACTCCTTTCTTCCTGTCGGGCTGATCGCCACTGCCGTCAATTCAGCTATTGTCCTGGCCGTGCTTTGGCCGGTTTTACGTCATCCCTCTCTCGTCATCTGGTTCGGGGCGCTCCTCGCATTGACGTCCGTTCGTATCTTGGTGTTGCGACGGTACAATGGGACGGACGAGCACCGGAAGAAGCAAAGGTATTGGGGAAGGCTTTTGATCGGGGGAAACGTTCTGTCCGGCGCCCTTTGGGGCCTTCTTCCGATATTTCTGTTCCCTGCGGAATCGATGCCTCACCAGGTGTTTCAAGCTTTCGTGATCGGCGGGATGGTTGCCGGTTCGGTCGGCATCTATTCCACCCTGAGGCTCGCATTTGCCGCTTACGCGCTTCCTGCCTTTGTTCCTGTCACAGTCCGGTTCTGCACCTTCTCAGACGGGCTGCATCTGGCCATGGCTGCCTTGTGCAGCATTTTCATGGTGTTGATGTTCATGTCGAGCTTCCGGAATCATGCGGCCCATCGGGCGGTTCTCGAACTGAACGTCGAGAATCAGTCGCTGATCAGGCGACTCAGTGAAAAGAGCACAAAGGCGGAGCAAATCGCTGAGGAACTGCGTAACCTGACGGCTTACCTGCATGACGTACGGGAAGAAGAGAGCAAGCGGATAGCCAGCGAAATCCATGATCAGCTGGGTCAGTCTCTCACAGCGGCCAAAATGACCGTGGCTCGCCTCCGCAAATCCCCGGAGAACCTCCCCGCGGGCTTGCGGGAGGGTCTGGAGTCCTTGTCGGAGCTTCTTGGCACGGTGCTTGGCGACGTACGACGGATTTCGCGGCATCTTCGCCCTCTGGTCCTCGACGAGTTCGGGCTGGAGGCAGCGGTTGAATGGCTAGTCACCGATTTTCGGGAAACGACGGGCGTGATTTGTGACCTTCAGTCGGGAATATCGACCGGCAGCCTGGGATCGGATATTTCAGTCACGTTGTTCCGAATACTGCAGGAGGCCTTGACCAACGTCGCCCGGCACGCGGAGGCCAGACATGTGAGAATCATCCTCATCGAGCGAGAAGGGGAGGTCCAGCTGCGTGTCGAAGACGACGGAAGGGGAATCCCGGCCGATTATCTCCGGCCCCACACCTTCGGGGTGTTGAACATGAAAGAAAGGGCGCTTCGGCTGCGTGGGGAAGTCCTTATTTCGCCTGCGGAGCCGACCGGGACAATCGTGAGTGTGCGGATCCCGACCAATGCGCGCTGACCCTCTTGGGCCGAAGAGCAGTTGTTAATCAATGCCGAACACCGAGTTAAAGATGATGCGGATTTTGCCCGTCTCCTCCAAGTACCGCTCCACCAGCTCGTTTCCCGAGCCGAAGCCGATGTAGCGCGCCGGCACTTCACACTCGGAGGGATCCTTGGGAAACGAATTTGCGGATGTCTCCTCGAGCAGGCGCTGCGCGGCTTCGACCGAGGAGAGGAATTCGAACCCCTGTTGAAGAGCCGCCGCACGTTCTCTCTCGATCACGCCTCGGCCGGACAGCGCCCCGATGGCCGCCAGGGTATTTGGTTCGGTGATCTGATTTTGCAGCTCCAGGTATTGGACGACGAAGTGAATA
>RPQK01000468.1 GCA_003819755.1 Acidobacteriota bacterium
AGGCGATGGCGCTGTTCCTCGATTGCGTTCGCAAGGTGTCCCGAAAAGACCGGTGCGTTCGCGCTGGACAATGGAATCTGACCAGTCTGCAGAGAGTCTATCGAATCGCCGGGAAGACGTTCGGATTCGTCGGCTACGGCCTGATTGCCCGGAGCCTGCACAGGAAGCTCCGAGGGTTCAACCTGGGACGAATACTTGTGTTCGACCCGTTCGTCACGGCGGATAGCGCGGGAAGCGCCAAAGTCGAACTGACCGATCTCGACACCCTGTGCCGCGAGTCCGACTTCATCTCTATCCACGTTCCTCTTCGATCCTCCACGAGGGAAATGATCGGCGAAAGACAGTTCTCGCTGATGAAAAGCGGTGCGATCCTCATCAATACATCCCGCGGGGCCGTTATCCACGAACAGGCGTTGATTAGCGCCTTGAAGTCAGGGCGGATCGCGTGCGCCGGCTTGGACGTCTTCGCGACGGAGCCCCTGCCTGCGGACAGCGAGTTGCGGCGGCTGGACAGCGTGACCCTGACGGATCACGAAGGATGGTATTCCGAAGAAGCCATGGCGGAGCTCAAGACCAAGGCGGCCCTGAACATTGTCGACGCCCTGACACATGGAACCCCGCGATACCCGGTCCTCACGCTTTGAACCGCCGGGCGCCCACGACTGGCAGGGCGCTTTTACACAACAAACAAAGGAGCAGACGATGGCCCGGTACAAGAGACTAGACACACTCGTCATGATGAAACAGATCGGAATGATCCCCGTCTTTTACAACTCGGATTTTGAGGTCGCCAAAGCCGTGGTGATGGCCTGTGCGGACGGAGGGGCGCGCCTGGTCGAATTCACCAACCGGGGCGATAGGGCGATCGGCGTCTTTTCCCGGCTGGAGGAGTTGTGTGCCAAGGAGAGGACAGAGATCGTACTCGGTGTCGGTTCGATCGTCGACGCCCCTACCGCCGCCATGTACATTGGCGCCGGCGCGAATTTTGTCGTCGGCCCGCTGCTTGACGAAGACACCGCAAGGCTCTGCAACAGTCGTAAGATTCCCTATTCGCCGGGCTGCGGCACCGTGAGCGAAATACACAGGGCTGAAACTCTTGGTGTGGAGATCTGCAAGATCTTTCCCGGCGCCGAGGTCGGCGGTCCTTCCTTCGTAAAAAACGTCAAAGGCCCGTGCCCCTGGACCGACATCATGCCGACGGGCGGTGTCGCTCCCACGAAAGAGAGCCTCGGCGCGTGGTTCGAAGCGGGTGTCGCGTGCGTCGGGATGGGATCAAATCTGATAACCGAGGAGTTGCTGGCCGCCCGAGACTATGCGGGGATTACCAGGAAAGTCAAAGAAGCTCTCGAAATCATCGGACAGGTTCGTGGAGGCAAAAAGTAATGGGTATCCTGAATCTGAGGCCTAAATCCGAGTGCAAATACGACATCGTCTCGCTGGGTGAAGTGATGCTTCGCCTGGACCCCGGCAATGACCGAATCCACACCGCCAGAAATTTTCGCGTATGGGAAGGCGGCGGAGAATACAACGTCGCACGCGGGCTGCGTCGTTGCTTTGGAAAAAGTGCGGCAGTTGTCACGGCGATTGTCGACAATCCGGTAGGCAGGCTGCTCGAGGATCTCATCCTGCAGGGGGGTGTGAGCACCGAATACGTCAAGTGGGTCCCCTACGACGGCATCGGCCGGAAGGCCAGAGTCGGTCTGAATTTCACGGAACGGGGTTTTGGCGTACGAGCCGCCGTGGGCTGCTCCGATCGGGGTCATTCCGCCGCGTCTCAGCTCAAGAAGGGCGATGTGGATTGGGAGAGGATCTTCGGCCAGGACGGTGTCCGCTGGCTCCACTGCGGAGGCATCTACGCCGGCCTGTCTGCGAGCACGCCCGAAGTCATCCTCGAGGCGATGGCGGCAGCCAGGAAGTACGGAACGGTGATCTCCTACGACCTCAATTTCCGTCCGTCGCTCTGGAAGGACATCGGGGGAACGGAGAAGGCCATCGAGGTCAACCGACAGATCGCTTGCTGCGTGGACGTAATGTTTGGGAACGAAGAAGACTTCACAGCGGCGCTCGGTTTCAAAGTCGAAGACCTCGACGAAGGATGCTCGAAGCTGGACCCGTCCAATTTTAAGCGGATGATCCTCGAGGCGGCAAAAACCTACTCGAACTTCAAGGTGGTTGCGACGACGCTTCGCAACGCGAAGACCGCATGTTTGAACGACTGGGGGGCGATCATTTACGCGAATGGCGAATTCCACGACGCGACCCTCCGCGAGAACCTGGAAATCTACGACCGCGTGGGAGGCGGGGACAGTTTTGCTTCCGGTGTCGTTTACGCCTTACTGGAAGGAAAAACCGCGGCGGAGGCTGTCAATTATGGAGCGGCCCACGGCGCCTTGGCGATGACGACACCCGGAGATACGACGACGGCCAGTCTAAAGGAAGTCGAGAAAGTAATGAAGGGTGGCACCGCGCGAGTGGAGCGGTAATAGCTCAAGCCGGAGACTGCGTAGATCGAACCATGGCAAGAACACTGCCGCGACTGCGTTGGTGGATCGGCGGCCTGCTTTTCGCTTCGACCATCATCAACTATATCGACCGTCAGACGCTGTCGGTGCTCGCCCCGTATCTCAAGCGGGACTACGGGTGGAGCAACGGCGATTTCGCGCTGATTGTCATCGGCTTTCGCCTGGCCTATGCCTTTGGGCAAACCGCGGCCGGCCGCCTGATTGATCGGGTAGGAACACGACGAGGCCTGACGTACACGGTCATCTGGTATTCCGTCGTGGCCATGCTGACTTCTCTTGCCTCCGGCCTGCGCAGCTTCTTTGCTTTTCGCTTTCTACTTGGTTTAGGAGAATCGGCCAACTGGCCGGGCGCGACGAAGGCGGTCGCTGAGTGGTTTCCCCAGCGCGAAAGAGGGTGGGCGGTGGCCCTGTTCGATAGCGGATCCTCGATCGGCGGCGCTTTGGCGCCCTTCCTTGTGCTTTGGCTCTATCACTCCTTCGGGGGCTGGCAGCCGGCCTTCCTCATCACTGGTACCCTGGGCTTCCTGTGGCTGATCGCCTGGCGTCTCCTCTACCACCCGCCGGAATCCCATCCCCGGCTTCGAGCCGAAGAGCGGCGGATGATCCTCCAAGACAAGGCGGAGCAGGCGGCGGAGCAGGAATTGGGCCAGGCGGCAAGCTGGCGGGAGCTGCTCCGAGTCCCCAAAACCTGGGGCGTCATCTTCGGGCGTGCCTTGACCGACCCGGTCTGGTTTTTCATCGCTGACTGGTTTGCCATTTACCTGGTATCGAAAGGGATCAGACTCGAGGAAGGACTGATCGCCTTCTGGATCCCATTCCTGGCCGCCGATCTGGGTAACTTCTCGGGAGGCGGCTTCTCCAGTTGGCTGATACGCCGCGGGTGGCCGGTGGTCCGGGCGCGCAAAGCCGTGGTCGTTTTCGGGGGGATCGGAATGCTTGTCCTGTCCGCTGCAGCGTTCACCGACAATCCTTATGCGCTCGCCGCTCTGTTCGGCTTTTCGACTTTTGCATACGCCAGCTTCTCGACGATGGTTCTGGTCCTTCCCTCCGATCTCTATCCCAGCCGATCGGTGGCTACGGTCAGCGGAATGGCGGGAACGGGCGCAGGGCTGGGCACGATTCTCTCAACGTTTTTGATCGGCTACGTCGCGGACCGATACTCTTTCGAGCCAATCCTTCTGACTGCAAGCCTTATTCCGTTTGTCGGCATGGTCCTTGTGGTGTCTTTGGTCAGAAACACAAATAAGACAAGCCCGCCTGAAGAAATACCTGTCCGGAGCTTCTGATTGTCGGAACAGAATCGGAACACGTCTGGTTCAGGCCGTGGGGGTCGGCTCGCCCGCCCAAGGGCGTCTTGTCGAAACGGCGATCCCAACTCTACTGGCATAAGCCCGAGTCTTCTTGACACGTGTCCAAAATACTCGCGAGTGTTTTTGACATGTGGATAAAACAGTAGTAATGTCGACGGTCGTGAAGCCAAGGTACCTGATACCGCAGGTGAGGCAGGACCTCAAGAAAAAGATGGTTTTTGTCACTGGCCCCCGCCAGGTCGGCAAAACGACGCTCGCCCGGAGCCTCCGGGGGGCTGAGGCCGGCTATCTGAACTGGGACATCGCCGAACACCGTGAGCGAATTCTAAGGCGCCAACTACCACCCGGCCTCCTGTGGATCTTCGACGAGATTCACAAGTACCGGGCTTGGCGTGCTTTTCTCAAGGGTCTGTTTGATGGGCGCCGTGCGCGTCAGCGTATCCTGGTCACTGGCAGCGCTCGGCTCGAATGCTATCGTCATGGGGGAGAATCACTTCAGGGACGTTACCACCTGTTACGGCTCCACCCCTTCTCCGTGGCCGAGCTCGGATTGCAGAAACCGGAGGAGCTGCATGATCTTTTGACGCTTGGTGGCTTCCCGGAACCCTATCTCGCCGGGTCTGAGGTGGAAGCGAAGCGATGGTCAAGGGAATATCGCAATCTCCTCTTGCGAGAAGAAGTGACCAGTCTGGAACAGGTCCAGGACCTTGGCACTCTGGAACTGTTAGCACTGCGGCTGCCGGAACTGGTCGGGTCTCCGCTATCCATCAACAGCCTGCGGGAAGACCTCCAGGTAAGTCACAAGACGACTGCCAAGTGGATCTCCATCCTCGAGCGTCTGTTCGCCATATTCCGAATCCCTCCTTTTGGGGCGCCTCGGATCCGGGCGGTCAAAAAGGAACAGAAACACTACCAGTTCGACTGGACCCTCGTTCCCGACCCGGACCTTCGTTTCGAGAACCTTGTAGCGGCGCATCTGCTCAAATGGGTGCACTTTCAGCAGGATACACAGGGCCGAGATCTTGAGCTTCGCTACTTCAGAGACGTGGATCGGCGGGAGGTCGATTTTGTGCTCGTGGAACGCAAAGCCCCTATTGTCCTCGTGGAGTGCAAGTGGTCCGAGGGAGATGTCGACAGAGGGCTTCGTTACCTCAAGACGAGATTCCCGGGCGTCGAGGCATGGCAGATCGCAGCGACCGGACAGAGGGACTACTTAACGCCGGAGGGCATTCGCGTCTGTCCGGCCTTGGTTTTCCTCAAGACGCTGGCATGAGGTCAGCGCCCGACAGGACTGACCTCGCATTCATGGTGGCCTCGTGAGCCATGGCGTCATGCGGAGGACCCCGGATCCTGGAGCGCGGCTCGCCCTGGGTGCCACGCGCCGCAGCATCGCGTGGCTCGTCATCGGGTCTGACTTCTGCTACGCCACTCTCGCTAAGGCTGCAGATGCACCAACGGGGTAAGGAACTTGAAAAGCTCAGCTGTAGCCGGATCATCGGGCAATCCGAGGTTGGCGTTCAACAGGCTGTGGGTTGTCTGCGTCGCCCCGAATACCTTGACGGGAACGCCAGCATCCTTGAGAACAGTGGCCAGCCGTTGCGCTTGAGCCGTGACATCGGGATGCCCGGCGACGTGGAGAATCAGAAATGGCGGAATGTTCTTGCCCTTCGCGACATGTGTCACGGCCGAGAACTCACGGTGCTTTCGGGGATCGTTACCGAATTTTGCGCGGTGACCGAATTCTGGGAGCGGCAAA
Source organism: Acidobacteriota bacterium (assembly GCA_003819755.1). GTDB lineage: Bacteria > Acidobacteriota > UBA6911 > RPQK01 > RPQK01 > RPQK01. The sequence continues at coordinate 5,589 of RPQK01000468.1, forward strand.
CCGTGTACCGCCCGGCGCACCTCGTCAGTCAGGATGATGGCCGGCACATCGTAGGTGTCGCCATCCACGGGTACACATCCCTTGAGGACCTCAAAGGGGACCCTCTCCTCTTTCAAGTAGCGATCGTCGGTACAGAGCAAGGCCGCAAGCTGTGCGCCGGCAGAATGTCCCATGAGCAAGATTCGCTTCGGGTCACCTCCGTATCGGGCGATGTTTCGGTGCACCCAGCCGAGGGCCTTGGCGACATCTCGGATCAGGATACCCATCTCAACATTGGGCAAAAGGCGGTAATTGGTTGAGACAAAGAGGAATCCTCGTTCGGCAAAAACCCTAGGCTTGATTTGAACGTCGGTCTTGTCTCCCGTCTGCCAGCCGCCGCCATGGATCCAGAAGATGACCGGGAGATTCCGGGCACCGTTGGGTGTGTAGAGATCCAGTACCTGGCGCTCGTCCGCGGGATCCGCATAAGGGATATTGGATTTCAGGTTCTGCGCCTGCCCGCTGGAAAGGAATACCGACAAAGCAAGGACCGGTTTGAAGCAGTTGCCGGGGATCTTAAAGAGGAACTCTGTCCAGTTTTCCATAAATGTAGTCTATTCCCATGCCCGGTGTCGTATCTCTAAACTACTTACGCGCTGGGACCAGACTACCGGTCAGGCCACGAACACGAGTCGAGGAAATGATCCCTATGATTTAGAATGCGAGGAGTCTGGAGACACCATTACCTGGTGCTTCTCAAATGGCGGTTGGATCGAAGCCGACATTGACAGCCATGAGAGATTCGAGGGGGGTTGGACGATTTC